>CBEUWV010000015.1:0-14479 GCA_965546895.1 uncultured bacterium | reverse complement strand
GAATCTCCTCTTGGTTTCTGTCCAGCTAAAAGACAATACCGGTGTGCTGTACGTTGAAAGAACAGTAAATGCAGTCTCTATTCCCGTTGTTACTGCGTCAATTACCTTGACCCGCTGGGTCAAAAAAACGTACAAAACTTATATCGATAACATACATGCTCAGGAAGAGAATCGAAAATTGAAGGAAGAAATGTTCAATTTGCGTACGCGGCTTCTCCTGAAGCGGAATCTGGACTATGAAAATCGTCATTTAAAGGATCTGTTAACTTTGAAACGGAAACTTGAACGCTCCGGACTGGCCGCAAGCGTCATTGGTAACGCCTCTTTCAGTGGCATGAATCTGGTCTTGATTGATCGCGGGGAGGGGGACGGTGTAGAAAAGAATATGGCCGTGATCAGTGAATTGGGACTGGTTGGACATATCTGGAAAACTTTTTCTCACCAGTCTCAGGTTCAGCTGCTTTCTGATCCCGCTTCCGCTTATTCAGTTCGGATTGAAGGCTCATCATCTGCTGGTCTTCTTTCAGGCGAGGGAGATATTCGAATTGGTTCAATCCGCTATTTTCCGAACAAGGAGACGGTGAAACCGGGGGCTCGGGTTATTACGACAGGAGGAGACGGCATTTGTCCTCCAGGTGTCGAAGCCGGGAAAATCATATCTGCTGTTCCCACGGATGATTTTTTTCAGAATATCAAAGTAGCCTTTTCAGCTCAATTGAGCAATCTGGAACACGTACTGGTTCTCAGGTCCAATCCGCCCGAACCGGACAATGGCGAAAAAGGAAGTGGCAAGTGATTGCGGGTTATGACATTATTCTGGTTATCATTGCGATTTTTCTTCAATCAATGGTTATCAATATTTTCCCACTCCCCTTTGCAAGGGTAGATCTGCTTCTGATATTGTCCGGAATCTACTCAATCCGGAGTACAGTGAGTCGCGCTATGGTATTTATTTTTTTCGGCAACTTGATGATGGAACTGGTATATCCTGCCTCCCCGATTACCGGGATCAAAACCATGTCTGCCCTTGTGTTGGGCTTTGCTCTGCACAGGTTTGCCAGAAGGATCGTGGTAAAGGGTGCCGCAGCCTGTGTGACTGTTGGCACATACGCGTTGCTTGTTGCGTTAGGTGCCCGGTGGCTCTCGGCTCTCCTTGGATTTACCCTTTTGCCTGTCTCCATCTACGGTTATATCGTTTTTCTGCTCTCCACAACTTTTCTCACATGTCTGGTTATTGGAAGAATAGATGTTCAGTGAGAGCCATCCTGCCTTTAGAGGTCGTGTCCAGTTTTTTTATGTTGTGGTGATGATCGTATTTTTGATTCTTTTTTTCCGGTACTGGTATCTTCAGGTGGTGCTGGGCGCATCGTATTATCAGGCTGCAACCGAAAATACCCTTCGGGAAGTAACCATTCCCTCCAGAAGGGGGAGAATTTACTCAAAGGACGGAAAGGTTCTGGCGGATTACAAAGTAGCGTACGATATTATGCTGGATCGCAGTACGTTCCGGAGCAGCCGACTGAAAGCAGTCGCAAAATTTCTGAGACTTTCTCCCGGTGAATTGCGGGAGAGAATTAACCGGTACAAGCGGGTACCCCTCTACAAACCGGTACCTGTCCTTGAAAATCTTTTTTTCTCTGATATTGCGCCACTCGAAGCAAGAAAAAAGGATTATCCGGAAGTTTTTGTAGAGATTACACCTCAACGCTTTTATCCATTTAAAGGTTTGTTTGCTCATACAGTGGGGTACATTGGTGAGCCAACGGTACAGGAAGCTCGGAATCTGTCCACTTTGCAGAAGGTAGGGAAAATGGGAATTGAAAAGGCCTACGATGAAACCCTGAGGGGAAAGGACGGAATCCGAAGAATTGTGGTGGATTCCAGCAATCATTTCATCCGGACTCAACTGATTCATGAACCCCGTCATGGAAAGAATCTGATCTTATCTCTGCTTTTTCCCCTTCAACAGCTGGCGATGAAATACCTGGGGAAGTATCAGGGTGCTGTTGTTGTGATGAGTCCACGGGATGGTCGAATATTTGCCATGGTTTCAGGTCCCACATTTGATCCGAATATCTTAACTTTTCGATTCAGACAAAAAGAATGGGAAGCGTTGAAAGTGGCTGCGGGCGAACCCATGCTGAATCGTGCCATCCAGGGCGCTTACCCTCCGGGGTCCACTTTCAAACCACTGGTGGCCCTGGCAGGCCTGAATGCAGGATTGACGCCACGAACCCGGTTTACCTGTGAAGGCGGCCTGGAGGTTGGAGGGCGAACCTTTCTCTGCTGGAACAAGGAAGGTCATGGAAGTCTTTCCCTGACAGGGGCTATTGCCCACTCCTGTAACGTATATTTTTATAACGTGGGACTGAGAATTGGAATTGACAGACTTTGGCCTGTCGCCCGGGAATTCGGCGTAGGCGTGGAAACCGGAATTGACATACCGGGAGAAAAATCCGGTTTACTCCCTACTCCGGAATGGAAGAGAAGGAAAACCGGACGTCCATGGTTTCCGGGAGACACGCTGAATACCTGTATTGGCCAGGGATACCTGCTGATGACACCTCTTCAGGTGGCGTCGGTCACTGCAAGTATTGCAAACAATGGAATACTGTTGACACCACATCTTATCAACAAGTCAGGAAAGAAATGGATCAGAGGGAAAGTGGATTTACCGGCAAGTGATTTCAAGGCGGTCAAACGGGGAATGCGAATGATGGTGACCGGTGGGACCGGAATGGCACTGAGTGGGTTGGGCCTGCCTGTTGCCGGTAAAACCGGTACAGCACAAACGGTGTCCGGCGCAGACCGCAAAGCGCTGGAATTGTCCTGGTTTGTTGGCTTTGCTCCTGTCCGTGATCCGGAAATATGCATTGCGGTGATTGCTGAAAAAGGAGGGCATGGTACGGATACTGCAGTCCCCATAGCTTCAAAAATTCTTGAATTCTTTCGGGACAACAGGGAGATGTTTAAATGAAGGGCCGTTTTGATTTTCTATTGCTTCTGGCAGTTATTCTGGCGCTGACATTGGGAATGATCACCTTAAGCAGCGCGGCAGTAACCGTGAAGGGTGGAGAAACGCTGATATCGAGGCAACTTGTCTGGATTTGTGTGGGATTGACCCTGGGAACCATTGCCTTTACAGTAAATTATCGGGTTTGGATAGAATTTGCTCCGGTACTCTACGGGATTGCCATGGGTTTTCTCATTTTGGTGTTGGTATTCGGAACCACTATTCACGGTTCCAGGTCCTGGCTGAATCTTGGCGCCTTCCGCCTTCAACCTTCAGAACCGGTAAAACTAGCCCTTCTGCTTATGCTGGCATGGCTGTTCAAAGAAGACAAAACGTCTCATCTTAGCTTTTCGGCAATTTTCAAAGGAACGCTTATAATCTTTGTTCCGGTTCTCCTGATTTTATTGCAACCGGACTTCGGGACTGCGTCCACGATTCTGATTATGGGAGCAGGCGGTATCTTTCTTCTGGGCATGCGGCCCCGAGTGTATCTGATTCTTTTTATCCTGATAGCTGCTGTTGGCTTCACGAGCTGGCATTACATGTTCAAACCCTACCAGAAGGAACGTGTTTTGACTTTTTTCAACCCGGAAAGGGATCCTCTCGGTCGTGGCTACCATGTGATTCAATCAAAGGTGGCGGTGGGATCCGGGCAGTTAACCGGACGGGGCTATCGAAAGGGTACTCAGAGCCGTCTCAAATATCTTCCTGAACCCCATACAGATTTTATCTTTGCGGTTTTTGCTGAAGAATTTGGCTTTGTCGGTGTGATTGTCGCGCTGGCCATTCTTTTTCTCATCATTTCAAGAATGGTTAATATATCCCAGGTAGCCTATGATAAACCCGGTATGATGATTGCCTTCTGTTCGGCGGTGCTTCTTTTCTACCAGATTGCAGTGAGTACCGGTATGATTGTCGGACTGCTCCCCACAACCGGAATTCCATTGCCATTTTTTTCATATGGAGGATCCGGAACCATTACATATTTAATTATGACAGGCCTGGTACTGAACGTATTTCGAAACCGTTTTCAACGGGTCTAACGTGCGAACAAGGGGGAATAGATGAAAGTTTTGCTGATTTACAATTCATTTGCAGGCCATGGAAAGGCAAAAAAAATGTTGTCCAAAGTGGAACAGGCATTTCAGGAACGGGGAATAGACTTTGATCTCGCCTTAACAGACTATCCTGAACACGGGAGCAAGCTGGCAGCAGAGGCGAATTTTCGCGACTATGACGGGATTGTAGCCGCGGGTGGAGATGGAACCCTGTTTGAAGTCATCAATGGTTGTTTCCGAAACAGGAAAAAACTCAAAATCCCCATCGGCGTTCTTCCAATTGGCACTGGAAACGCTTTTGCCCGTGATCTGGAACTGGAGTCGTCGGACTGGCTGGATGCAATTGAAATCATTGCAAAGGGAAAACGACGCAAAGTAGACGTGGGGCGTTTTCAAACCCATGGCCAGACTTATTATTTCCTGAATATTCTGGGGCTGGGGTTTGTGGCTGACGTAACGAAAACCGCTAAAAGGCTAAAACTGCTGGGCAATGTTTCTTATACACTGGGTGTGCTGTATCGGACCATCCGCCTTAACTCCTTTGGAGCAAAGATTCAAGTGGATGGCAGAACATTGGATCGAGATTGTGTTTTCATTGAAATTTCCAATACCCGTTACACGTCAAATTTTCTGATGGCACCTGCTGCAGCCATTGATGATGGCCATCTGGATGTTACTATTTTGAACCGGGTGACAAGACGCCGATTGCTCCAGGCATTTCCCAAAGTGTTTACTGGAGAACATGTAGAGCTGCCGGAAGTGGAAACCTTTCAGGCACGTGAAATTTCAATTGAAACCCCCGGAGGGGAAAAAGTGTTGACGCCCGATGGCGAAGTACTGGGAATTTCTCCAGTGGAAATTACCTGCCTTGAAAAGGCTTGCGAGGTTTTCTGGAAATGAGGCAGATTCGCTCTGCCCTGATCTGGTGTGTTGCCCTGGTCTGGTTGATTCCTGCGCTCATTTTTGTAATCGTTGCTTCCTATCTTGTCCCTGCTAAGTGCTATGATCCTGTAGTCAAGAAATTAGCTCGAATACTGTTTATCCTCATGGGTATTCGGTTGACCGTGGAGGGTAATGAAAACATAGATGCCGGACAAACGCATCTGTATATGGCAAATCACATCAGCATACTGGATGTTCCGTTGTTTCAGGCCGTTATTCCTCAGCTGGTACGAGGAGTAGAAGCAGAGGAGCAATTCAAGTGGCCGATCTTCGGGTGGGCCATCCGCCGGGCAGGCAACATTCCCATTAACCGTCAGGACGTTCATGCGGCAATCCCCAGCGCAAAAGAGGCGGCAAAGCGTCTGCAGGAAGGACTTTCCATGATCATTCTTCCGGAGGGAGGACGGACTTTAACGGGAAAAATGAAGCCATTTAAGAAACTTCCATTCCATCTTGCAAAAGAGGGACATGTTCCCATTATCCCCATCGGTGTTTCAGGGCTTTACCAGGTCATGAAGAAAGGAGACTGGATGATTACACCCGGTCCGGTACAGATTCGGTTCGGCAGGCCAATTGACGTAGAAACGATTGAATCACTCTCTGTCACGGAACTCCGTGACCTTGTCCGGGGGAGAATCGAACAATTAATTGATTGAAGATTTGAGTCTGAGCCCATTGTGCCGACATTGAACATCAAAGTGCTTTCACATGAACGTGGATGAGTGAAAGAACGGCCGACAATTAGACTGGCAGAGAGGAATCAGGGGCTGGAACAACACGATTGCGGCCCTGGTTTTTGGCTTTGTACAGATTTATGTCTGCCTTCTTAATCAGGATATTGGCAGAATTGCTCGTAACTTTCAGGGGTGTTGAAATCCAGGATATTCCACAGCTGACCGTGATATCTGTTTTCTCGGAGCTATCTGTTACAAGGGGGGTGGATGCGATGATTGTGCGTATTTTTTCAGCCAGTCTAACGGCGCCCCTTGCTTTTGTCCCGGGCAGAAGGATGATGAACTCTTCTCCTCCGAAACGGGCAATCAGGTCTGTCTCCCGGCAGGCACCGCGCAAAAGTTCTGCAAGATGGATCAATGTCAGGTCTCCGATATCGTGCCCTTGATTGTCATTTACATCTTTGAAGTGGTCAATGTCCAGAAGGATCAGGGACAAAGTGCCACCGCCTTTCTCCCGACTCAAAAGGCTCAGTGCCCGTTTCAGAGATCTTATGAAATATCGCCTATTGTAGAGACCTGTAAGGAAGTCCGTTTCCGCCATTTCCTGGAGTTGGATGTTTTTTTCCGCAAGAGTCCGGTTTGCTTCTTCAATCTGCATGGTTTTTTCCCTGACAATTCGGTTCAGTTTTTCAGTTTCTTTTTTCAGATAGCGGACCCGCCACCAGACCATCAGCCAGACACACGCTGCAATCAACAGGAAAATGAGTACAAGGAAAATCGGATTTTGCCAGAATGGTGTTGGAATCACGATACTGATCAGAGAGGTTTCAAAACTTTGACCGCTACCAGCGAAAGCAGAAACCCGAACCTTGAAAGGAAAATTTCCCGCCGGAACGTTGGTGTAGCGAGCTTGTATTTGTTGTTTGTTTGAAACCCTGACCCAGGTATCGTCCACCCCTTCAAGCTTATGCTGAATTCGAATGCTGTGCTCATTTCTGAACCAGATGACATCGAAGAAAAAGGTCAGTGCCCTGGCACCGTACGGGATGGCTATGGATGAGTCAGTCGGATGAATCAGATTGTAATCTTTGCCGTTAAATCGATATTGAAGCTGTTTCAGAACAATGCCTGGTTTATTTGCATTGTTCCATTGAGGGAAAGGACTGGGTTGAATCCGTGCGGCACCGCCAAAGAGCCCGAACCAGATGTTGCCCTGTTTGTCCTTTACCAGTGCGTTGTGGGTCGTAAACTCGTTTCCGGGCAAGCCTTCGTCAACAGTGAGAATGCGGCTGACCTGCTGCTTTGTAGTGTCCAGTTTGGCGGCACCCCCGTCCGTACCCACCCAGATTTCGTGGTCTGACACTGGCAGAAGAACTGTTGTACTTGGATTTGGCAGTCCGGTTTCTGTCGAAAATAAATGAAGGTCTTTCCCATCAAAACTTACAATTCCATAGTTGGTGGCAAGCCAGAGTTTGTTCTGAAAAATTACCATATCATAAACAGCTTCCACCCTCTTGTCCTTTGGGGTCACCTGATGAAAGGTTTTGCCATCAAATTCCACCACCCCACTGCCCAGAGTGGCCAGGAGAATGTGCCCGTTTGGGAGCGGAAGGAGGCAGCGTACGTAGGAGATTGGAAGTCCGTTTGCCATGGAGTATGTTTTAATCTTACCATTTTTCAATACGGAAAATCCTTCTTTGCAGGCTACGTAGAGAATGCCATTCTTTCCTTGCACCACGTCGGTGACATTATCTCCGGCGAGGCCGTCTTTTTTGCGGATAATATGGAGGTTCTTTCCATTCATCCGAACCAGTCCACCTCCCTCAGTCCCGATCCAGTAATCACCACTTTTTGAACGAATAATAGCCCATGCTGCATACTGCTGGAAATAGGGGATTGGGAGATGGCGAAGTTTGCCTGAGGGCGAAATTGTATACAGACCACCGGTGGAACCAACCCACACGGTGCCGGAACTATTATCCGTGTAAAAACAGACAATGCTGTTGGCGAACATGCCGGCATGGGTATCATAGACCACAATGTCGGATGAGCTTAGTTTTGAAACGCCGTGGTTGGTCCCGAACCACATTTCCCCATCCCGATCCAGAAACGTGGTCCAGACCGGAATACCGGGAAGGCCATTTTGTTCGTCGTAAAAGGAAGGCTGGTTTCCCTTGAAACGGAAAAGTCCCGTGTTGGTCCCAACCCACAATGTGCCTCCGGGGACCTGCTCAGCGGAATGGATCTGCTGCCCGGCAGGAAGTGTTGATCCAAGCTGTGTAAGCCGTTTTTCTTCCGGTGAAAAGCGCCATATCCGGGAACGAGTCCATAGAAGTATGCTGTTCTTCCGGCCTTTTCTCAATCCTGTAATCCCTTGAATCTCAAGAACCTTTTCCGGTTTGTCTCCGATTCGGATCAGGCCACTGCTTTCACTGGCAACGTAGGGGACACCGTTCACAGAGCAAATACCATTCAGATCCTTCGGGAGGGGATACGGCAGAGACTTCCACCCACTGCCGTTTCCACCTGCAATCAACCCTCTGCCTTTAAATATCGCGTAGATTTTGCTTCCAGCTGAGCAGGCCTGGATCACTTCTCCGGCAGGGCCTGAGCGGTGGAAGACACCGGTCGCATTATCAAACCAGGCCAATCCCCGTAGTGTAGCAGCCCATACATGGCTATCAGTGTCTTCAAAGAGCTGCAGGCAGCTTTCGTGAGGCAGTCCGTCGATTTCCCTGAACGTATCAAAGTGCTGGCCATTGAAGCGGGATACGCCCCCGGTGCAGCCGAACCAGAGGTAGCCGCTCTTATCCTGTATGATTGCATTGACCTGGGAAGAAGCCAGCCCGTTTTCAGTTGAATAATTTCTGAGAGGTAGAACCTGTGAAAGAACAGGTACAGAAACCCAAGATAAAAGCATAAGGAAAACAAATAGCCGCTTTTTCATATTGACATTCTACCAGAAAAATCGATCTGATTCCCAAAATGTATGAGAGAGAATGCTGCAAACAGATCGAATTTCTATGTTTGAGAATGGTGCAGCAAAAAGAGGAGAGAAGGGGTAATCCCCTTCTCCCCTCTTTTTTTAGTCTTCATTTTGTCAGCGCAGAATCTATTTCAGCTTTTGCTTGATGGCATTGTAATTTTCCACAGCGGACTCATATAAACTTTCAGCATAATCCGGATTGTGAAGATATGCATTGCTTTTGAAATATTTCTCCACCTCGCGGACTTTCCGGAATTCGCGTTCCACCATACTTGCATCTTTTCTGGAAAGCTTCTGTTTTTTGTCCGATGCGATCTGCAGTTCCTGAATTTTGGTCGCCAGGTCTTTCTGATGGGAGATTCCTGTTTCAACCCACTCGTTCAGCATGTCACCGTACTCAGCGTCGTGGCAATTGAGACAGGCTTCTCGAACAGACTTAACTGTGACGGGTTCCCCATTCGTTACATCATGGCAATCCGTGCAGGTAACTTGATCCAGCATGGGATTTGGATCACCGTTCTTAAACCCGGGACGGTTCCCGTTAAATATTTGGCTCTCCGTCTGGTGACAGGTTGTGCACCGATCTTCCACATTTTTCAGCTCCTGATGATGGCAACTATTACATTGTGCGAGAGTCAATGTCGTCAAACCATGCTGTTCCACGGAATGACACCGGCCGCATGAAGCCCCCAGTGTTCGTATGTGGCTTTGATGTGGGAAATCAACCTTTTCCTTATATAGAAGGTTTTCCGGCATTCCCAGGCGATTGTGACAGAGAGATGCACAGTAACTGTCCGGCATGCGTAATGGACTGGGCCTGTTTTTCAGAGGCTTTGGGGATACCTTGTCTACTTCGTCAAGAGTGTACTTGAGAAGTTTTACGCTGTATTCAACATTATGAGCTGCGTGGCCATTTTTTACTAAAGCAAAATTCTGCCGCGCCTCGTTCAGAATGGATCTTGAGTTCTGTGTGTGTTTCGCTGACTTGGCAGTGTTGATACGACGCTGAACATAACTCTGCATTGATTTGAACGACCGTTGCCAGTCCTTCAGCATAGCGTCATAACCGGGTTGATGGCAGGTAACGCAAGCTGCTGGAGCCGGTATGCGGGTGGATTCTGTTACAAATCCATTGTTCTTTCGTATCGAGTTGGTATGGCACCCTTCGCAGGTTACCTGCGCGGCAAACATTCGGCTGGGATAATCACCGATTCCGGTGCCGCCAACCCCCATGTAGAGTGATTTCTGGGCGGAGTGAAGGTTTTCATGACAATTTTGACAGCTTGTATCAAAGGTTTTCACCATTTTCAGGTTGCCATGTGTGATTTTGCCATGGCACTCAAAGCAGTCAACTCCCTGACCGGTGACATGAATGTCGTGGAGTTTTTCATTTGGTGGTGTTTTCTGTGGTTCCACGTGACATTTGTGGCAAACTCCTTCCACCAGCTTTCCCGTTCCTTCCGTAATTTTGATATGGCATTCACCACAGGACACGCCGAGTTTCACATATTTTTCGTGATTGAAAGAAAATCCATGGCGTGTCACGGTTTCCTTTGGTGTCCCATGGCAGGAAGTACAGCCGGTGATGGAATCCGAAGGAGCAGCTCCCATGAAATGACAGGTGAAGCAAACTGTTTCCTCCACCGCATTGTGTCCCCCTTGAACGATATGAGAATGACACGACGAGCATCGCATCTGTACACCTCTGAGCTTGGTAGCCAGATGCTGCTTATGATTGAAGGACTTTTTGTCCACCAGTTTCAAGTTTTCCTCAAAGAGAACTGTCTGATCGTGACATTTCAGACACGTTCCTGTTTCGACAGACGCATGGGGCTGCATATCGTAAAGCCCGACCATATAGCGGAATGTCAGCCATGGCATCCTGTAGCGAAGGTTGGGATGGCATTCAATACAGGCGGTTTGACTGTGGGTAGAGCTTTGCCATGAGTCGTAGTACGGTTTTTCGTAATGGCAGGAAAGGCAGAATTCGGGGTCTGAGGACCGGATGCTCACATAAAGGGAAGGCAACACGACAAGGATTGTGACCGCAAACAACAGCGTATACGTGAGGTGTCTACTTTTTCTCATTTGAAATCTCCTCTTCGTTCGCCGTAAGTTTTTCATATTCAAGCGGGTGTTCCTCAATCATCTCTTCTTCCGAAATATTTCCTGTAAAAATCACCATGTTGGCTGGAAATTTGGATGGGTTGAGATGAGCGTTATACATATGCCAGAACACAATAGCCAAAGTGGCCAGGAGAGCCTCGTCCGAATGCATGATTTTGGCAATATGTTGGAGAATAAGAGGAAAATTGTGCATGAAAAAATTGTTAAACCACAGCACTGTTCCGGAACAGATCATGATGATGCATCCCCAGTAAACTGCCCAGTAATCAAATTTTTCCACATAGGAATATCGGCCGAACTTCGGTTTTTCTTTGGACAGACCAAGGAAATAACGAATATTCATGAGAATGTCAGCAGCATCTTTTGGCATCGGGAGCATCTGTTTGAAATTTTCTCTACCTTCTTTAGTGAAAATGATGAAGAAAAGATGGTAGACGGAAACATATATCAAACCGGTTGCGCCAATCCGGTGAAGTACCCGGCTCACTTCAATCCCACCCATCAAATTCAAAAGATATGAAGAAACACTTCCGTGTGAAAACTTGATCGGCATGCCGGTAATTACCAGAATGATAACACTGATTGCCATTACCCAGTGTTGAATGCGGACGTTCAGGCTGAATCGCTTAAACATGCGGGCTTCCCTGGATTCGTCGGCCGAGAGAATTTCACGGATTCTGGCTTCAACCCTCGGCCGTACTGCTTTTGCAATGTCTTCGGACATTCCAGTGACGACACGGTCAATTTCGATGTACACAAGATTTTCCGTTTCTCTCCGCAATCGCCGTCCGGCCCGACCGGAAGGAAGGGGCAATTCCCGGCCCACGTCCTTCAAGACGCTATCAGCGACATCAAGGGAAATAGATTCCTTCAACTTTTCGGTGTTCATTTATCCATCTCCTTTACCTCTTTTTTCTCCTTTAGCTTTCGTCTCAAATCCAGAAAAATATGAATAAAAAGAGCCAGCATGGTCAATGAAGTGAGCCAGAAGAAGAAGTTTGATATGTAATAAACCAGCCCGGAGTCCTTGTTTTCAGGATTCAGATGAATTTTTCCTTTCGCAAAGTTTTCATTGGCGCCTTTGTGGCATTTACCACATGTTTTGGGAATATTTGCCGGATTCACTGATGACTTTGGATCATCCTGTTTGCGGATTGTGTGTGTTCCATGACAGCTGGTGCAGTTTGCCACCGTCTTTTCACCCAGACGCAATGCAATTCCATGAAAACTTTTGGAGTAGGTGTCTGCCTGATCCGTCGTAAGCTTGAATTTGCGCATTAAACTGTAGTTGTCGTGGCAGCTTCTACACGTGTCGGGCACGTGTTGTTTACTGGTATGGGAAATAGACATGTCGGAAGAGTACACATCATGCTTTCCGTGACAATCGGTGCATACCGGAACGTTCATTATCCCCTTCTGAAGAATTGCGACACCGTGAATGCTGCCGGCATAATCGTGAAGTTCCTTCTTGTGGCATTGGCCGCAGGTAGCGGGAATATTTTTCTTGTATACTGTGGAACGTGAATCAGACGGTTTGAACACATTGTGCCCGCCATGACAGGACTGGCAGTGGGGTGCAGCAGGGTCTCCTGCGCTTAGCTTTTTGCCGTGAGTGGAGGCCCAGAATTGTTCATACATGGGGGAATTCGGGGCGCCGAGGTTGTTTCCATTGAAATGACAACGTGCACAATTTACACGGCCTATTTTCAGCCCCTGGTGAGGAATGCTTGTTACATCCACATGGCAATCCTGGCATTTTAATTTGCTGTGTACGGAGTTCTTCAGGAGTTTCTTGTCCACATAAACTGAGCGTTCGATTCCGGTGGGCATAACTTTGTGAATGCCGGGTTTCTGGTGGCAGATGATGCACTTTCTGATCTGAATCTGACCAAACACAAAGGAAGGGGAAATGATCATCAGAATCAATATGACACTAGTTTTCATCTTTTTCTCCATCTATCTGTCCAGATGCAATAAGTTCCTGGTATTCGAGAGGATGCTCCTGTTTTACTCTCTCCAGAGACAACCGGCCGGAGAGCCATGAGTTGTCCATTGGAAAAGCTTCCCTGAGGTGCACGTCGTACAGGTGCCACAATACAATCACCAGGAACACCAGCATGGCACCATGACTGTGAAGAATGAAGAGAAGATCCCAGAACCACTTGGAAAAAAAGGACATGGTTTCGTCATGGAACCAGATGAGCAGGCCGGATGCTCCCATAGACAGAGAGCCGCCTGCTACAAGCCAGAACTGAACTTTCTGCCTCGTTGTAAATCGCCCATGTGGAGTGTCGGGCCGTCTGGAAGAAAACATGTGCTTGAAGGAGATGCAAAACGCTTTCCAGTCGGAAGCGTGGAAAAACAGCCGGCGAAGCTGATCTCTGCCCCGGACAGTCAGTAAAAGGTACAGGATATGATAAAGGCCCACGGCAATCAGGAGGGTTCCTCCCACGTGGTGAACGGTGGAACGGTTCTCCATCCCACCCAACAGTTTAATCAGCCATCTACTGACTGCGCTCTGATTGTATTTTAATGAAAAGCCGGACAGAAACAGCATAATGAAGGCCACCATTGCCACTATATGCTGAATTCGCTCATTCAACGTAAACCGGACAATCGTTTTATGTTCAGTCATTTTCCCCCCCGAGAAATGTATTTACGTATTCGGCATCAAACCGAACCACAGAAATCAAAGAGCAATTGCTAATGTTTCAGTGCAGGCTTAAACTACGCAGCAATTTTTGACTCTTCGGCAGCCTGCAGTCAGGAACAAGTCAGGCCATCTAATTCAGAATCCGGCACCACTTGAACTGTATACACCATTCTGCGGCAATTGGTGGTCCACTCCGGACGATTCCTGATAAGTTAGGCCCATTATACCAACCGGACGCCCATTCGCATACAGCTTTATACATAACAGAACAACATAAAAATTGTTCCGGTTGTTCCGCACAGAGGGGAGTCATAAACCGCGAGGATCATCCGGTCTGTGGAGTGGGTTTCAGGCTTTTTGTGCTGTTTTGCTGAAATGAAAGAAAAAGAACATGTGAATTCACGCTATCATGAGCCCCGTTGCCCACCCCATCACCTCCCTTTACTCGATACTATACCAAATATCAGAACATGCGCAAAGGCTAATATTGCCGGATAATGCCACAGTTGTTGCATTTTCGGTCAATATAATTGAAAATTGAATGGAAGTATGATGTGTTTTATAGTATAAGTAAGTAATATGTGCGGTTGCGTCAGCTTGGGATGTTTTGTTAGTCATTTTCAACTTAAACAAAAATAAAAAGAACCGGAGAACGACATGAAGAAAATTCTGGGCTTGGCTGCCGTTTTCCTGTGCGCAACATTTACTCTTTCAGTGCGTGCGGGGGTCGATTGTACTGAATGCCACGGTGAAGATGGGGAACCGGCCATCAATATCTCCGTATTTCAAAACTCCGTCCATGGAGACCTTTCCTGCACCGACTGTCATATCGGCGCGGACAAAGATATGGACAACCACCCGGATAATCTTAAGAAACCTTCCTGTATCGATTGTCATGAAGACGTGGTAGAAAGCAAACAACACAGTGTTCACAAATAAAAACACCCTCTCCAGCTATCAGCCTTGTATCATTGCTCTCTCGAGACCCACAAAAGCTACACTCTTTATTTACCATATTATTTTTTC
>CBEUWV010000014.1:0-14503 GCA_965546895.1 uncultured bacterium | reverse complement strand
TCGGGTAATCGGATAGAAGTATGGCAGTTGTCACTTTGTGACAAAACAGTGGATGAGACCGCGCTGGACGACGAAAAGATCGCGGCTGTTTTGAACTATAAATGATATGCATGTACCAGTATTGCTTGAAGAATCTGTATCGTTCCTGAATGTTGCCCATGGAGGGGTTCTGATGGATTGCACATTCGGCGGCGGTGGCCATGCAAAAGAAATATTAGGGAAAATGGGTGGACAGGGCTGTCTGATCGCGTTGGATCGTGACATGGAAGCTGTGAACCGGGGCCTTGGACTGAGGGCAGAATACCCCAATCTGAAAGTGTTGCATCGCAATTTTACCCAGGTGAAGGATGTGGCCGAAAAAGAGGGCGTATTATGCGAATGGATACATCCACCGGTCCGACTGCCGCAGAGATACTCAACACGTATCCGGAAGAAGAGCTCATTCGAATTTTTCGCGATTATGGGGAGGAACGCCATGCCAGACGAATTGCCAGAGAAGTAGTGGCACAACGGGAAAAAACCCCATACGAAAATACACTGAGATTTGCCCGTCAGATTGAAGATATTTATGGTGGAAGAAGAGGTCGAATTCATCCGGCTACTCTTTGTTTCCAGGCGCTGCGAATTGCTGTAAATGAAGAGCTGGAGCTGCTTTCACAATTTCTGGATCAAACACTGGAAGTACTTGGAACAGGTGGACGACTGGTGGTAATTTCCTTCCATTCCCTTGAAGACCGTATTGTAAAGAATTTTTTCAGGAATAAGTCCAGACAGTGTGTCTGTCCCCCGTCACAGGCCAGATGTACCTGTGGTGGAAACAACGCGCAGGTCCGCGTGCTGACGAGAAAAGTGGTGCGTCCTTCCCAGTGGGAACTTGAGCGAAACCCTGCTTCCAGAAGTTCAAGATTGAGAGCTGCAGAAAAACTGGAGGCGCCATCATGAAATTTGCGGTTTTTTTCATCCGTTTCTTTTTTCTGTTTCTTTTTCTTGTTGTACCGATTGCGGGTTACATTCAGATGAAAAACGCCACGATGGAGCAGGCCAGGAAAGTAAAGAGTCTGGAAGGGAATATCCTCATAATGAAGAAAAATATCAACAATCTGGAACAGGAACTTTCAGAACAGATTGAGTACAGACAAATTGAAAATCTTGCCAGAAAGAGATACGGGCTGGCCTTCATTTATGAGAACCGGAATCCGGTGATAGTGGTTCGGGAGCAGTCAAAATGAGACGAAGTCGGCCTTCCATGTTTCTCCATGCGGATCGTCTGGATGTCATTATGGTGGCGTTGCTATTTTTCGTCTTGATGGTACTGGTATGCTTCAGTATTTTAAAATTGCAGAGTTTTCACCATGCATACGCGGGTGTCGGCACGGTTTATGGCAACCGGACGGAAAATCTTTCCCGGATATGGGGCTGTATTTATGACCGTGATGGAGAGCTTATCGGTGGAAATTATTTTGAGATGCAGGTGGGAGCCTCACGGGTCGCTCTGGAAAAGATGGGATATGAAAAATACAGGAATGTGGCGAAATTGCTTGCAATTGACAGTTCAAGGGATGCGTATCGAAAACTGTTGAAAAAGAAGAAAAAGAAAATTGAGCTCAAAACCTATCCCTATCAGGACTTCAACTATCGTCATATCAGCAGGGAATTGCGGAAGTTGAAGATGTCTTCGTTACTCGTATTTTACCCGCGAAATCGCCGCTACTATCCGAAGAAGCGATTCTATTCTTCTTTTTTAAGTTACGCATCTCCAAATCGGGGAAAAACTTGCGGCATTGAAAGCTCTATGAACAAATTTCTCAGTGGTGAACCGGGAAGGAGGAAGTATGCGCACAGCAGGATTGTCCCTTCATTTACGGAGCGAAGCGCAGTGGATGGAGATGACGTTGTGCTGACGATTGATTCGGCTGTTCAGTTTATTGTTGAAACAGAGTTGAAGAAACAGGTGAGGAAGACCCGTGCCAAAGGCGGGTATGTGTTGGTTACCCGGCCGGACAGCGGAGAGATCCTCTCCTTCGCGGGCTACTATCCTGGAAAAATCGGACAGAATGTTTTGAATGTGGCCGCAAGATTTGAACCGGGTTCCACGATTAAGCCATTGCTGGCCTCTGCTCTTCTTGATCGCGGCACAGTGTCTACACGATTCCATACCTTCTGTGAGAATGGTCTCTTTAAATTAGGGAAACGGACGATTCGGGATCATGCCCGGTATGGAGATTTGTCCCTGCCGGAAATTATATGGCACTCCAGCAATATCGGGGCTGTGAAGTTGGGACGTCTGTTATCTGACAGGGATTTTTATGACGCACTCCACGCTTTCGGCCTGGGGAAGAAAACCGGGATCAGATTGCCGGGAGAGACTGCGGGGCGTTTCCCCAAACCAAAGAACTGGGGAGAAGGTACAAAGACATCCATGTCATTTGGATACGGATTGTCAGTGAACCTGGTACAGATGACTGCCGCACTCAATACGGTTGTGAACGGCGGAAGATGGGAGCCTCCCCGTATAGTGAAACAGGTGAATGATCCAGATGGAAAAGCTGTGAGCTTGGACAGTGAGCAGTCTCCCAGGCAGGTGATCAGTGAATTAGCATCTGCAAAGATGCGGGATATTCTCAGGGGCGTTGTGATGTTTGGAACCGGAAAGAAAGCCGCTGTTTCCGGTATCGATGTAGGGGGGAAGACAGGTACGGCTCGAAAGGTGGTTCGTGGCAAGTACACAAGAAAATACCTGGCATCATTTTATGGATTTTTTCCGGTTACACATCCGGAAGTTTCGATTTTTATTGTTATTGATGAGCCGAAGACAGTTCATTACGGTGGAGATGTTGCGGCCCCATTGTTTCACAACATTGCACAGAAGGTCCTCCCTCTTTTGATTGAAGAAATAGGGGGAATTGACATGGATATGCGCCTTTCTGCAAATTCACCGGCAGGAATGACGGCACAGAGGGCTGTACAAAAGGGAAGGGTTCCTGATTTGAAGGGCCTTTCATTTCGAGATGCGCTGATCTTAGCTCACCAGGCCGGGTACCGTGTTCGGTATAAGGGCCATGGTTTTGTCACCGCCCAATCGCTGCCGGCAGGACTTGCAAGGCCGGATGGTACAGAGATTCGTCTGGCAGGGAGCTTCAGGTGAATGCCGGGGCCGTTCTTTCCGGTCTTCCATTTAGATCGTCAACAATTGATTCCGACCTGGAGATTTCGGGACTTCGCATCGACTCCAGGAAGTGTGGAAAGGGAGACCTCTTCTTTGCCCGAAAGGGTTTCAAAGTGAACGGCGAAGATTTTGTCCCGGAGGCTATCAAAGCCGGTTGCGCCGCTTTAGTGGCAGAAAGAGATTTTCCAGACATTCCCACAGCAGTTGTGGACGATGTTCGAGAAGCCCTTGCCCGATGCGCCTTAAATTTTTTTAATCATCCGGATCAGATGCTGGACTTAATCGGGGTTACCGGAACCAATGGTAAAACTACGACGGCCTGGCTCATTCAGCATGTCCTCAATTCAGAAGAAAAATGCGGTCTCCTGTCCACGGTGGAGAATTATGATGGAATCAATCGAAAACCGGCAGTTTTGACTACTCCGGAAGCCCATGACATATGTGAAAACCTTTCCATGATGGTAAGAAATGGATGCAGTCGATCTGTAATGGAAGTGTCTGCTCATTCTGTTACCTTGAAACGTGTATCCGGGATGAATTTTAAAGTGGCTGTGTTTACGAATTTGTCCCAGGATCATCTTGACTTTTATGGTGATATGGAAACCTATTTTAAGGCAAAAAAAGAATTTTTCGAGCACCTTGAGCCGGATGCCTTCGCAGTAATAAATGTGGATGACCCGGCTGGGTCTCGTTTATTGAATCAAGTCCCATGTCACACAATTTCAGTCAGCCCCGCCGGCAGAAACGCGGACGTTCGGGTAATGGGTACCCGGTCCAGTGATGCCGGAGTCATTGTCCTCCTCAATGCGGAAGGAAAAGAAAAGGAAGTGGTTGTTCCACTTCCAGGCCTGCACAACGCCGCTAATCTGGCTTCCTGTGCCGGTGTTCTAATGGCCTTGCGAATGGACCCATTCAGTTCGCTTTCTTTGCTGGCTTCCATGCGGCCGCTACCCGGTCGCATGGAAGCCGTTCCTTCCAGCGACGGCGTTCGCTACCTTGTGGATTTTGCCCACACTCCTGATGGATTGAAGAAAGTGCTGAGTTCTCCTGATATCCATGAAAAAGGTCGGGTTTTGTGTGTATTCGGTTGTGGCGGCGACAGGGACAGAGGAAAACGTCATCTGATGATGCGGGCAGTATGTGAAAACGCGGACGTGGTAATTGCAACTGCTGACAATCCGCGTTCTGAAGCTCAGGAACAGATTTTTGACGACATGGCAAAAGGAGAAACCGGTGATCTGCCGGTTTCGTACATAACTGACAGGAGGGAGGCGATTCGCTCGGCAATAGAAATGGCAAAATCGGGAGACGTGGTCATTGTTGCGGGAAAGGGTCATGAGAGCTATCAGATTATCAAAGGAGAGAAGTTGCCATTCAGTGACGCGGCGGAAATCCTCGAGGCATTAAAGGAGATGGGCCGTGCGGGTGAGTGAAGTGGCAAAATACGCTGGAAAAGCTCCTGACAATCTGAATGATTGCGAAATTCGGAGTTTTTGTAACGACAGCCGAATACTGAAAAAGGGAGACGCCTTTGTCGCGATTCGAACGGAAAAGGCAAATGGAAATAACTATTTGCCAGCGGCAAAAGCAAAGGGAGCTTCAGCTTTTATCGCTTCTTTCTGTCCTGACGGAAAAATTGAGGAATATGCAAATCTGTTTCTGGTAAAGGACCCGGTACGTTTTCTCGGTGATGCGGCAAGTGTGTTGCTTGAGGAGAGAGCAGAAACAAGAGTTGCAGTTACGGGAAGTGCAGGAAAGACGACTACCAAAGAACTTATCGCGCGTTTGCTGAGGCTTTCCGGTGAAACGATGGCAAGCAAAGGTAATTATAACAACACAATCGGGCTTCCAATGACGGTGCTGGAACAATTGGATCATCCGGTTACGTTTTTTGTGACTGAGATGGGGATGAGTTATCCCGGCGAAATCAGACGCCTTGTTCAGATTGTCCGGCCCAGCATGCGGGTCTGGTTGAATGTTTTGACAGCCCATATCGGAAACTTCAAAGGGATAGAGGAATTACGTGAAGCGAAGTCAGAAATTCTCCTGAACCGGGAGACAGATGACATTCTAATTTACAATCATGACAATCTGCTGGTAAAAACCCGGGTTGAATCAGAAGCCGGGGTCAAGTACAGTTTCGGAGCCACCATGGGATCTGATCTGCGGATTGTGTCTTCAAAAATGATTAACCTTGAGTCCTCATTCCTTGACGTGGAATATGAGGGCCGCATGTATCGTCTGCACCATCACTTAGCCGGGCTTCACCATAGTTACAACGTTGCGGCTGCGGTAATGACGGCCCTGGCGGCCGGAGTGAAGATGGAAGAAGCTCAGCGAGCTCTCCTTGATTTTCAACCGATTGAGCATAGAGGCCGATTAATACAGGCAGGTCCAGTGAGTATTTATGATGATTGCTACAATGCCAACCCGGATTCTGTAAAAAATGTGTTATCCATGTTCCAGGAAGTGGATGTAGAAGGCAGAAAAATAGTCGTTCTGGGAGACATGCTGGAATTGGGCGATGCGTCTACTGCCCGCCACGGCGAGATTGGGGTTTTTACCACTGGCCTCCGCTTTGATGAGACAATATTCTTTGGGGCTGAGATGAGATTTGCCTTTGATAACTGCACGGCAAAATGCAGCTGGTTTGAAAACACCGAAGAAGCCGCAAAGCATGTTGCTGAAATTGCGGAGGCTGAAGACACCATATTGGTGAAGGCATCAAGGGGTATGCATGGGGAAAAAGTGATTGAAAAACTGAGGACGAAATTTGAATAGGATGGCAGAAGTATTAGTGGTTGGAATGGGAAAAAGCGGGGAATGGGCGGTACGTCTGGCTTTGAAAAACGGGGATACCTGTTTTCTCTATGATGATCGGGACCTGACGGAGTCAGGCATCTTACCGGATGATATCGGAAACCATAACAGGGTACGGGTTTTGCGTGAAATTGATCTGCCACTGTTGAAAAGGATAAGGGAGATTGTAATCAGTCCGGGTTTCGCTCCTTCCCATCCGGTACGAAAAATTGCGGAAGAAACAGGCTGTCGAGTGATTTCCGAAATTGAATACGCAGCGCGATATTCTGAAGGCAGAATATTTGCCGTTACAGGCTCAAATGGTAAAACCACGGTAACGGGATTGACGGCTCACATCCTGAAATCGGGGGGACGCAATGCGCACCCATGTGGAAATTACGGAACCGCATTCTCAAAGGCAGTGTTGGAGGCGGATGGGCAGGGAGATTTTGTGGTGGAGGTCTCCTCATTTCAGCTGGAGCATGTACAGAATTTTCGCCCTGATTTTGCTGCACTCTTAAACCTGACACCGGACCATCTGGATCGCTATCCGAAGGTGGAGGAATACTATCGCGCAAAAATGGCGATGTTTAGAAATATGGACGAAGAAACTCCCGCGCTCCTGAACGGGGACGACACTGTGAGTGCTTCATATCGTCAATACTATCCCCCAAATGTGTATTGGATTGGCAAAAGGGCAAGTTCCCTCGTGCAGGTTACACCAAACGCGTTGCAATACCAGGGGAAAGAGCTGGTACAATTGAAGGAAACAAAACTTCGTGGTCTTCATAATTTGTACAATGCCGCATTCAGTGCTGGAATGTGCATTCTTGCGGGTGTGCCGGCAGAAAAGGTTCGTGCCGGTATTATGTCTTTTCATCCTATTCCCCATCGGCTGGAACTGGTTGGAGAGAGGAATGGGGTTCAATTCTACAACGACTCTAAAGCAACAAATTTTGATTCAGTCATAAAGGCACTTTCCAGTTTCCATTCGATTCACTGGATAGCGGGTGGACGGTTCAAGGGCGGCGATTTTCGTCAGCTGGCAAAAGCGGGGAAGGACCGCATCAAGGGCGCTTATTTCATCGGAGAAAGTGCAATGCTTTTCCAGAAGAACCTTGCGGACAGCGTTCACAGCCGTATTTCAAAGACACTGGAGCAGGCTGTAGCGGATGCCAGGAGAGAAGCCATGCGCGGAGATGTGATTCTGCTGGCACCGGGATGCTCCAGTTATGATCAGTTCGAAAATTATGAGGTTCGAGGGGACCGCTTTCGGGAGATTGTAGGTGAGATCAAGGATTAAGGGAATCGCGGCTGAAAAAAAAGGCTTCATGATAACGGTTGTGATGCTGGTGGTGTTTGGGATTGTCATTACCATGTCTGCCTCTATTTCAGTAAAGATTCACAACGGCGTGGATATTACTACAAAAATTCTGGCCAATGTGTTGATTTCCATCATAGCAATGGCACTTGTCATGTGGAAAGCTCCACTAGAGAGATGGAAAAAGCAGGGCTTTATATATCCCGTAATTGCTGGCATGATGGTGTTGCTCGTATTGCCAATTCTACTGAATATTCGAATTAATGGGGCATATCGCTGGATTTCACTTGGAGCTTTCAACCTTCAGCCCGCTGAACTTGCCAAAATTGTAGTTGTCGCCTTTTTAGCGTATGTGTTTTCCACCATGCGTCACCCAAAGCCAACAATGGATGAGTTACTGCCCATTGGTGTAGTCACGGGCCTGATTATTCTGTTTATTTTCATGGAAAGGGATCTTGGACTCCCGCTGGTGATTGCGGCGACAGTGTTGGCCATGCTTTTCGTTACGCGCACAAACCGGCTTGTGATTGCATTCATGATGGTTCTCGGGTTAATGCTGTTTGCCTTAGCTGTAATGACGGCACAACATCGTCGCACCCGGGTGATCCAGTTCTGGGACAGGAAAACAGGAGAGAACGCCCTGTCATTTGATAAAATACCGGATGATCAGGTTGGTGCCGCATTGCTTGCAGTCAGCTCTGCGGGCCTTAAGGGCAAGGGACTGGGGAACAGTGAAACAAAATTCAGTTCACTCACTGAGGCTCATAATGACTTTGTTTTTTCTCTCATTGTAGAGGAATTGGGACTGGCCGGGTTTATCGTTGTTGCCCTTCTTTTTACATTGTTCATGGTCTTTGGTCTGAGGATGGCATTTACCGCCCAGGGAAGGTTTGAGCATTTCTTTCTTATTGGTATGGTTTTTTTAACCATCACCCAGGCGGTATTACATATGATGGTAAACGTAGATATGTTACCTGCAAAAGGGTTCGGATTGCCGTTTATCAGCTATGGGGGGTCCTCAATGGTTTCTCATATGATAATGACAGGACTGGCGTTAACTGTGAAGCTGAAGGGGGAAGAATAGAGATGAGAAGTTTGAGCTTAAGTTTTAGTTTAAGTGTAGAAAAAGAATTGGCTGGGGTCAGGGCGCACTCACATTCGCACTTTCAGAACACAGAACACAGGCGCCGAAGGCGTACAGAACACTTCTCCTGAGGAGAGCATAGATGTTTGGAAGGTTTAAGACAATTCACTTTATCGGTATCGGTGGAACCGGGATGAGCGGAATCGCTGAAGTATTAAACAACCTCGGTTTTCATGTGACAGGGTCCGACCTGAGCCACAGCGACTATACAAAGCGGCTTGAATCCCTTGGAATCAAAGTGTCCTACGGTCACGATGCTGCAAACGTTGCAGACGCAGATGCCGTTGTGGTGTCTACTGCTATTCCGGAGGAGAATCCGGAATGGCAGGAAGCGGGGAGACGCAATATTCCGGTGATCCCCAGGGGAGAAATGCTGGCAGAGTTGATGAGAATGAAAGCGGGGATTGCAATCTCCGGTACACACGGCAAAACGACTACGACTTCAATCGCGGCCTCGGTGCTGTCCGGGGGAGGATTGGATCCGACTGTGATTATCGGAGGCATTTTTTCTGCGTATGGTTCCAACACGCGACTGGGCAGTTCCAAATACCTTGTGGCAGAAGCCGACGAATCCGATGGTTCTTTTCTGAGGCTGAGCCCCATTTATGCAATTATCACCAATATTGATGAAGACCACATGAATTATTACAAAACGATGGACAACCTGAAGGAAAGCTTCACCGAATTTGCCAACAAAGTGCCCTTTTTCGGTGCCGCTGTTGTCTGCGTGGAGGATAGCCGGATCAAGTCCATTATTCCAAACATACGGCGTCGGGTCGTTACGTATGGTCTTTCAGGCCATTGTGACTACCAGGCAGAGAATATTCATGTTAGCGACAAAGGATATGAATTTGTTGTCAGGGAAAAAGGACAATCGCTGGGTAGTTTCTTACTGAGGGTTCCGGGACGGCACAACATTCTGAACGCTCTTTCTGTTATTGCGCTTGCCCGGGAAATGGAGTTGGAGGAAGAAGCGATTAAAGAAGGACTCGCTGCATATTCCGGTACGAGACGCCGTTCAGAAACAGTTGGACACTACAACGATTGTAGGGTGATTTCAGATTATGCGCATCATCCGGTAGAGATTGAAAAGACACTGGGAGCTTTGCGGGAATATTATTGCCCCCAGAGGATAATCTGTGCGTTTCAGCCTCACCGCTACACGAGAACTAAAAACCAGTTTGAAAACTTCCTCTTCTCGTTTCATCAGTCGGATATCCTTCGACTGCTGCCGATTTATCCGGCAGGCGAAACCGCTATTGCGGGTGTCTCAAGCGATGCCCTTGTGGAGGGGATTCGAAAGTCTGGCCATCGGGACGTTGAGCTTGTAAACAGCGCTGATGAACTTACTGAAGATCTGAAGAGCAATGTAAGAGATGGGGATCTTGTGGTGTTTCTCGGGGCGGGCACGATTGACGATCTGGCAAGGAAATTTGGAAGAGAGGAAAATTCCAGGGGACAAGAAAGAGCCCAAGTTCCATCCGATTAAAAATGCGATTTCAGCAAATGTTGAAGAAATACGGAGGCCGTATCACACTGTACTTGACTGGGTTGGTAGTGTTAACTTTTCTCGCTGCGTGGATTTTTCCGCCTTTGAAATACTATTTTACCGATATCTTCCGTGTTCGCGAGTTTCAGATTGAGAACGTGTACTACAATAACGCAGCAGAGTTGAAACAGGCTTTATCCCCATACCTTGGCAAGTCATACTGGGAAATAGACAAGAAAGCAATTGAAAAAACAGCTGAAGCAATTCCCTGGGTAGATCGCGTGACAGTCCGGGCGCTGCCCGGAAGCCGGATAACAATTGTGGTTCAGGAAAAGCAGCCTGTGGCACTCTATCGCACTGCAAAAGGAGATATCTGGATTGTAGATGGGACCGGCAGCCGGATTGCCGCTTTTACCCCTGCTTTCTCGTACAGAAATTTTCCTGTCATAAGTTGTGATGAAAAGGAATTGCCATTCATTGTACACAAGCTTGAAAAAATTCGCACACAGGACAATGGATTGTTCTACAGCCGATTATCGGAACTTGTGGTTCGGAAAGCTAACGAGAAATGGGTTTGTTTCCTTCGAGACACCCCCTGGAAAATCTACGTAGACCCCTTCGGTTCGTTTCAAAATGTGAGACAATTTTTAGGGGTAGAGAATTTTATCAAATCACGTTATGATAATGTAGATTATATTGATTTATCATTTCGTAAGGAAATTGTGGTAAAACCAAAGTAAGGAGTGGTTAATGACAGACCGTAACACCATTGTAGCCGTAGATTTGGGTTCCAGTGAAATTAAAGCATTGGTATGCGGATTTGACGAAGACACAGGGAAAACAACTGTGCGGGGTTACCACAAGGGCGAGTCCCTTTTTATAGACAGAAATGGACGGATTACGGACGTGAACTCGCTGGCTTTGAGTCTAAGCACTGTAATCCAGGAAGCCTGCAATATTGCTGGTGTCTCAAGTTCCTGTGTCGTGTGTGGGCTGCCGGTAACTGACATCAATCAGTATCATTCCACAGGCCCGATTTCAATTCCCCATGAACGGGGTGTTTCCGGTCAAGTAACCCGGGAGCACATTCATCAGGCAATTGAAACTGCCCAGAATATCCGCTATCCCGGTGACCACGAGATCATTGATATACTGGTTGAAGACTACATTATAGATAATGCGAAACGGGTTCAGAATCCACTGGACATGCCGGCGAGCCGTCTGGATGTGAATCTGCTCATCTGTTCTGCCCCGGCATCTTCAATTATGGTGGCAAGAAAATGTATTGAAAAGGCCGGTTTCTTCTGTGAGGACATTTTTCTCAATCCCATTGCTGCAGGCTCGGTGGCAGTGTCCCCATACGCCAGAGAGAAAGGATGTGTTCATATTGATATGGGTGCTTCACTGACGACTTTTTCGGTATATCAGAATGGCTCAGTTATTTATATGGGATCTGTACCCGCAGGGGGAAAATTAGTTACATCAGATCTCCTGGTTGCCTATATGGTCCCCAGCAGCTACAACACATTGAATGCCGTGGACATGCTGAAAAAGCGCTACAACAAATTGAAGATCGATAGGGCCGACGAAGAAATTGTTCTACAAAGTGCTTCCGGTCGAGCTGAAGCCGCTTTGACTCGGGAACAGTTTGTTACCGTTATGGTGGATCGGCTGTATGAGATTTTTGATGAAGTAGCCCTTGATATAGAAAAGAACGCGCTTTTAGATGAAGTTGACGAAGTAATTCTATCTGGTGGAACGGCCCGATTTGCCGGAATCACAGAGCTTTGCCGCAGACGGTTCGGAAAACCGGTCAGCGTTGCGACTCCCTGGATTACCGGGGATGACATGATGGCTGAAATTAATGTACCGGAATTTGTTACAGCCTATGGGCTGGCCAATTATTATTATCTAGGAGATGAACGGTCTAAAGTTTTCCGTTCCTATGAGAATGGGCGCGGTAAAATTCGGGGAATGATCCGCGAAATCTTTGGGAAATTCAAAAGGGGTTAAGAATGCCAATTAGAGACAGCGCCATTCTGATTGAAGAAAACAAGATGGCACGGCCCACTATCAAGGTATTTGGTGTGGGCGGTGCGGGATGTAATGCCGTGAACCGCATGATTGATTCCAATCTGAAGCACGTGGAATTCATTGCTGTTAATACGGATTTGCAATCCCTTAGCCAATCCCATGCACAAATGAAGATTCAGATCGGAGAAAGACTGACTGAAGGACTCGGTGCCGGCTCCGACCCCAAAATGGGGGAGCGCTCTGCAATTGAGGACATGGACAAACTCCGTTCCGCTGTCGAAGGCGCTCACATGGTATTCATTACTGCCGGACTTGGGGGCGGAACAGGGACGGGCGCGGCCCCTGTTATTGCCCGGTTGGCAAGTGAGCTTGGAATTCTGACTGTTGCCATTGTGACCCAGCCTTTTGAATTTGAAAAGAATGTACGATTCAGAAATTTTGTGGAAGGGTACAGCCAATTGATTGATCACGTAGACTCCATGATCACCATAAAGAATGACAAGATTTTTGATATCCTTCCGGATGATACTCCCTGGAAAATGGCGTATGAAGAAATTGATACCATACTGAAAAATGCTCTCAGAGGTATCGTAGATATCGTCTTTGTCACCGGCTCGGAAAACGTGGATTTTGCCGATATGCGCACAATCTTTGGCTTCAAGGGTTTTGCCCTGATGGGGTTGGGTGAAGCATCCGGTACGGACAGGGCCAGGGAAGCTTTGACCGCGGCACTTCAATCGCCCCTCCTCGATAACTTCTCACTGATGGAATCCAGGGGTGTCATCGTAAACGTCACAGCGGGTGTCGGAGAGCAACAATTGACAGTGGGAGAAAACCGCCTGTTGCTTCAGACTCTGAACAACGAACTTGGCGAGCATGTGCATATGATCAAAGGGACTGTGGAAGAAGCGAACATCGGTGATAAATTGCGGGTTACACTTATTGCCACCGGTTTTGATTATGGAAAGATCGAAGGACAGGGGCCCCTGGATATGAAGCGTTCGAAGACAATGCGGGACGCATACCTTGAGAAAAGGCCAATTTCCGGTAATGTTCCCGAAATAACATCCGACGATCTTGAACCGACCGTAAAAGTGGAGAGCGAGCCAGCGGAAGGCGTTGACAGAGAGCATCCCTGTTCCGGAATTGTCAGCCGCCTTCTTCAAACTGATGAATACAAAGAAATTGTACGCACCCCGTCGGCTGCTGCGCTGGACTCGGATGATCTAGACCGGGTCAGGAAAATCCCCGCTTTTCTGAGAAAAGCAGTCCAAACCGGTCATCTGGACAAGAACAACTGAGGGACAAAAGAGGAGACTCAACACAAAGGGCAGAGTGATAAGTGATGGGTGATGAGTGACAAAAGGCAGGGAATAAGCCAATTCCCTTCTGCCTCGCACTCGCACTTTCACTCGCACTTTCTCAGAGAGGGAAAGAGAAGATATGTTTTCTTGCAAGGAACGCAAAGGATGCAAGGTATAAAGTTGTTTTCCGCTTTTCTGAACTCATCACCCATCACTCATCACTTCTCACCCATCACTTTCTTATCCGGCACTGCTGTGCCGCATTTGTTACAAACTGTTACAAATTGGAAACTGTTTCGACATATTCTTACCGTATTTTATTATTGTAAAGAAAAGGCCGAGTGGCCAACAGGGAGGATTAGATGAAGAAAACAATTATTGCAGTATTGGGAATCGTAATGGTGACGGGAACACTGATTGCAGCTCCGGGGCGCACCCGGCAGAACCGGTCAGCTGTTCGGCAGAACCGGTCTGGAATGCTTTTTCGCCTGGTTGCATCCGTTCGAACCGAGCTTGGATTGAACGAAACCCAGAACCAGAAACTGGACGCACTTCTCACCGAAGTCAAGAATTACTGGCAGAACCAGGTGAAAGGACTGCGCGGTGAGAAGGACAAAATGATGGATGAATTTGTTTCTGATAACTTCAACGCCGAAGCCATTCGGGTGGAGCGGGAAAAGCTTCGGGATCAGAAACGGGCCGAAGTGGAGAAATTCATGACTGGGAAAATCCAGGCGCTCCATGACCTGCTGACAAAGGAACAACGCCAGAAATTGTTGGACATCGCGAAAGAGAAGCGTCAGAGGTTCATGGACATGAGGGGTCGTCGAGGCGGACGCATGGATCGCGGAATGAGAGATGGAAGCAGGAGTGGAATGCAGCAGAACTGGTAAATGAACCTGCAAGAGAACGAAAAGCCCGCCTGCAGGCGGGCTTTTTTTTGCTTTCAGGGTAATTTACATGAGAAAAATGGTGGCGGTGCAGGGACTCGAACCCCGGACACTGCGGATATGAGCCGCATGCTCTAACCGCCTGAGCTACACCGCCAGAAGCCCGACCATTATATCCATCTAAACCCATTGAATCAAGATAAAAATGGCACCGCAGCGCAGCGTGGCGCAGTGCGAGTGAAAGTGCGAGTGAAAGTGAAGAAAGGGCAGGGACTCAACGCAGCGGCGCAGAGGGGAAAGGGATGCGTGGGAAAAGTTTAAGTTTGAGTCTAAGTTTAAGTAAAGAAAGAAGTGTT
>CBEUWV010000013.1:0-14873 GCA_965546895.1 uncultured bacterium | reverse complement strand
AATAAGGGGCCGGCGGATTCCAGATCAATGCCTTTCGGAATGAGAATTACGCTGTTGGCAGCCGCGCGAACCTTGTCCGCAAAGCCTCCATGATGGCCGATGATGGTAGCCTGTGCATCGGGACAAAGGTTCTGATCCCCCGCCCGGCAATTTGCACATTCGTCGCAGTAGCCTGAATGCCAGCCCAAACCCACTGTTTGGCCCACTTGAAGTTGTTTAACACCGCTTCCAACCTTTGCGATAGTCCCCACCACTTCGTGACCGGGAACAACAGGATACTGGGTCATTCCCCATTCATTATCGATCACACTCACATCACTGTGGCAAATCCCACAGTATCGAACATCAATTTCCACGTCCAGCGGGTTCAACTCGCCCGGATCATATTCGAACGGTTTCAGCTTTCCCCCAGGTTCAAATGTCGCGTAGGCTTTTATCATGATTGATCTCCTTATTCCTTGCTTACGATTTAGAAATATACATTGTCAGGGGGTTTTTCAGTCCCCTTGCACAAATATTGGTTTACTTGAGTTCCTCTTGAATTATAGACAATTCCTGCAGCAATTGTAAAGCGGATTTCTGTCGGAATAAGGGCTAAAGGCTTGTTCCATATGCTCTTTATGATAGCAAAAGGAAATTGTTTGAGTTGATACTGTCAGTGCTTTCCATTCCAGGTGCGACCGCCGGTGGTCCAAAAGGGAATCAGACAGGGCAACACCCAGAAAAAAGAGTACCAGGACAAGCCGTTTTTCTCCGGATTCTCCATGAACGAATACGCAAATGCAATGGAAACAAAAAATAAGATATAAATTGGCAACATCAGCTTCCAATACTTTGTATTCGGATATTTCCAGGGTGTCACTGAAACAATCGTCGCGATTGCCGCAACAAACAAAACACCACCCGCCACCGCAGACGTCGTCTCACCCTGGACCGCCCAGATTCCCGAGAGCAGACCCAGCCAGATAAATCCACCTGACCATCCGCCGATCCAGCCAAATTTCTCACCTTTTCGATTCATGAGCACCTCCGGCAAACAAATTAATCAGTTTCCGTGTAACTCGCCTGTCCCGTGATTCTCCGAGAAAAGAAGCAGGGAACAAGCCATTCTCTGATTTTTCTGCCTCTTCTCCCTACTCCTGCACTTACTCCGACTCTGTAAGATCCCAGCCGGGAAAGATCTTCAGAAGCGGAATTTTCGAGTGACTGAAACAGTGATATCAGCAGCAGTATAGGTAAATACATCCTCGGAAAAGCTGAACTGCCAGTCGTGCCAGATGGCCCCGATGGTCAGCATGGCCTGATAATCGTCTAACCGGTTATAGCCGGTGTCATAGGGTGAAGAAGATAAGTAAAGCTGGGCGACTCCCTGAATATCCCGGTAAATATTTGTAGTAAGAGCCACATAGCCGAACCCCATACTCCCCAGTGTTGTATTCAATCGACTGTCTGGAGTGCCAAGATTCATAAATCCAAACCCGTAATCCAGTTGAAAGCGGTCAAAAATGTTTGAAAAAGCCACCTGCGCCCCCACGTCGAAGGAACCGGAACCCAGGCCCTCCCCTGCATTGCCGGTGGGCAGCTTTGCAAAAACTGAAAAGGCGAAACGAAATCGGCTGATATCCCGGACTTTAAAAATGTTGAGCCCCAGTTTAATATCTCCAATTCCAGCTTCAGGTCCGTCCAGGTTAAGATTCCCGAACTGGAAAGCAAACTGGTTGTCTGGCCTGAGTTGTCTGCCACCGTTGTCTACGCCGATTATATCGTGGTAATTCTCAATGATGGAATCAAACATTCCCTTCCAATGGTAAATCAGCGGTACTTCCACATAAAAGGAAGAAAAGGCATTGATCCTGCGCTCAACCCGGCCGAACACGCTGAAAGTTTCCAGATCCAGAGCAACCGGCTTTTCCAGCCCAGGTTGATCAAAATCTGAAACCGCATACATGCTGGAATACTGACTGAGCACCAATGCGTTCCATTTGCTGCCATTGTAAAAATCGAATTGTTCAAATGAAGGGGACATAATCCAGAGATAGGCAGGAGAATTGTTCTTTACAAAAAGAGGCCCCCCGGACGAGAAGCCCGGGAGGGAAGTTAGGAATCCAAAAACCAGCAGGCTGTTAAGAGCCCATCTGGTCCAATTGTGACTGTGCTTCTTTCTCATACCTTGAATTTTCAAACTGCTCTACAAGCGTGTTAAATGCGGCTTTTGCTTCATCCAACTTACCCATTTTTTTCAGGAGTTTCCCCTTCTGAAACAGGACGTAATCCTTGATTGTGTCCTGAGAAATATCTTTCTCAGCCAATTGATTGTAGATTTTCAGCGCTTCTTCCGGCTTTCCCTGTTCCTCTAACAATGATGCATATTTTGCCCCCACCAAGGCCTTGAACGGATAATCCGCGTCCGCAAACAAGTTGGATAACATTTCCAGCGCCTTGTCTATCTGGTGCAGCTTTACATAATCGCTCGCCATGTAGAACCTGGTCCGTTTTGCCACCGAAGAGGTTGGTTTCTCATCAATGACATGCTGAAACTCTTTCAATGCCGCTTCCTGCTGCGCTCTGGGAGTTTCATATTTGGGGGTTTCCCCTTTTGCAGGTTGATAATAGTAAATATCAAGTGCGTTGGACAGCATTTTTTCCGAACTGTCCTGCCGACTATGGGTATAACTCGTTGCAATTACATAAATGCCAACAACCACAAAAAGTAAAACCAGGCCCGAAATTACTGCGGTCTTGTGCGGTTTCATCCAAATGATTACTTTATCAATGGTGGATGCAAACTCGTCCTCTTTCATCATCTTTTTCATTCTTCTATGGGAATACTTTTTCTGTGCCACAAAGGCCTCCTGTCAACTTTTCAAAATCAAGAATCATACTCTCAAACCCTGTGCTCTTCGTCAAGCACAAACCTGTCCTGCAGTAGTCGAAGAAACATGCACCTGGTCAGAAAACAGAAAAATCAGAATTTGGGGTTTGCACTTTGTTTCAACCCATCAATAGAAGCTCGTGGTCGGCTGCAAAAACCCGATCCATGATTTCGACGCGTACTGCAACACTTCCCCTTTGCTTACTTCTCCATTTACGACCAGAAAAGGAAAGGATGAGAAATGAAGTCCCCCATTAAGCTGGGTCGCTGATTCCGTGACACCTGAAAGTCTGGCACCCGCAATGGCAGGAAGAGATCATACAGACCCTGGTTCAACTTGAAAGTTTAAACTGAAGAACGAATATGTATTCTGGTGATTCTTCTTTTCTTATCGAAGAAAGATTCCTTCGAGGTAACGCTTTTTTTCTTCAGCAGGCAGCTGGTATTCAAGGATAGTGTCACCAGAATGCCAGGATGAAAAATACAAAAGGCGCCTCACCCCCTTTGCCACCAGGTCTTTTTTGAGTTCAAAATCTACGCGAACTGCCCGCGTAATTGCGGTATTTGCCATCGGCTCATCCTGAACCCAGTTTTGAAAAAGTGACTCTACAACCCTCACATTCGTCAACCCCAGGCGACGGCTGGCCATCCTGAGAAACGCGCACTTTCGTGCTACTTTTTCGACCAGAATAAAGGTTGTTTCCGGCAGCATTACGGCAAGTGGTATTGAAGGGAAACCGGTTCCTGACCCAACATCCACCACAGGATTTTTGCCAATTTCCTCCGTGGCAAGTGGAGTCAGCGAATCCAGCAGATGGCGAGTTAAAAGGGTATGGTGATTGTGATCCGCTGTCAGATTCATCTTCCGGTTCCAAGTGAGGAGAAGCTCCAGAAACTGATTCAGTCGCGTTTTTTGTCCTGATTCCGGAACGGCAATTTTGTTTTCAATCAACCAGGGATAAAAGTCCTGTAACCGGTTCATCGGCCTCTCTGAAATGCCAGATCCAGCAGAGCACTGACAAGTTCCGAAAAGCTCATACCGGTTGTCATCATCAATTTGGGATACATGGAAATGTCGGTGAATCCCGGCATGGTGTTAATTTCGTTCAATGCCAGATAACCACTATTCCGGTTAAACAGAAAGTCCACGCGGGCCAGACCAAAGCAGTTGGTAATCGTAAAAGCAGTTGCAGCCAACTTTTTTATTCGCGTGATCGTTTCTGCAGGCAGGTTCTCAGCCGGGATCTGAAAACGAGTCCGGCTATTCACGTACTTATCGTTATAACTGTAGAAAGTATCGCCGGCAACAAGCCCGCCCGGCCCCGCTACCGTAAGATGGCCCGACCGGCCCATCACAGCCACCTCCAATTCTTCGGTGACGTCAATCCCCTCTTCCACAATAACGCAGTCGTCATATCTGAAAGCCTCTTCCACCGCGTCCTCTAAATCGTCCAGTCTTTCCACCCGTGAAATTCCGATGCTGGAACCTCCCCGGCATGGCTTCACGAAAAGGGGCAATGTAAAAGTACTTCGAATTTCAGCCAAACACCTGTCCTGCTCCAACATTCCAAAATAACAGTAGTCAGGCTGCGGGATGCCGCGCGTTGCAAAGACATCTCTGAACAGGCCTTTGTGCATGTTCAGAGAGCAGGATTCAACTCCGCAACCTACGTAGGGAATATTCATCATCTCAAGCAGGCCCTGAATGGTGCCATCTTCCCCGAAAGGGCCGTGGAGAACCGGGAATACAACATCCATATTCTTCAACTCGTCAAAGAAAACCGATTTTATGTGTCCTTTGTCCCCACTTCTGAGGAACTCAAAACCGCCTTCTCCCCGGAATAACTGCCCTTCCCTGTCCATTGGGAAAAGCACCGGTGTAAAAGCACTGGTATCCATGTTGGTAACTATAGCTTCGGCCGACATAATGGAAACTTCGTGCTCCGGGCTTTTACCGCCGAATACGACACCGACAGTTTTCATACCACGTCCAACTCGCTGGTTCGGTCCCGGACAATCAACATTATATTGGTGCTTCCAATGGAGAATTCATCCTTATCCTTCAATTTGACTTCACTGATTCGGATTCCATCCATGAACGTTCCGTTTGTACTGCCCAGATCTCTCAGGTATACTCCGTTCGCCCGGACAGATACTTCCGCATGTTGACGGGAACACTCCGGATCATCCAGTACCACAGTGCAATCCGAACGGCCCAGAATAACCAGAGGCTGACGGATCTCATACACTTGTCCAGCCATCCCACCAGACAAAAAGGCCATGGAAATCCGCTTTTGTTTGAGCAGTTCAAGGGCTACTTTTTCCAGTGCATCATGGACCACTTCATCGCTGTGAATTGCTGTCGTGGCATCTGCCTTTTTCTCTTTAAAATCAGGATTCTTGATTTCAAAGACGGTGTCGCAGTGGGGACATTTAATCTTCTTCAGAGATTCCCCGTGGAAGCGTTCTTTTTCATATCTATATTTTTTCCTGCAGCCCGGGCATTGAATAATCATCTTGCGTCATCCAGATCCTTCGGCCCGAATGGAAGAGGGACCAGTTCTGATATGAGTACCCTTTTTTCTTCATCCTTTCCGTTAATCATGGTCACCGGTAAATCCGGATCAAATTCCATCAAAACCTGTCGGCAGGCTCCGCAGGGAGCTGTAAAGGCATCTACAGGCGTGTACAGAAAAAGTTCGGCAGGCTTTTCAAACCCGTTTGCAACAAAAGAGAACACTGCGTTTCGTTCGGCGCAGGAGGTAAGACCGTAGGATGCGTTCTCCACGTTTACTCCCCGAGCAAGCCTACCGTTCCTGTCCCGAATCACGGCTGCTACCTTAAAATGTGAATACGGGGCATACGCCCGGGCAAGCAGTTTTTTCAGTTCATCCAGTATCTCTGTGTTCATACGGATACATTCTCCAGGAACCTTGAAATTACTTTTACAAAATCATACTTGACCCGCTCACCAGTTTCAAGCACTTCCGAGTGGGACAACGGTTGATCTGACACTCCCGCAGCCAGGTTGGTAATGCAGGACACACCGCAAACCTTGAGCCCTGCATGGCGAGCAACAATCACTTCCGGTACCGTTGACATGCCAATAGCATCTGCTCCCATCGTACGGAGCATCTTGATTTCAGCAGGAGTCTCGTAAGACGGTCCAGTCAATGCGGCATACACGCCCTCCTTGAAATCCAGCCCCTCATCTTTTCCACACTTTTTCAGCAATCGGGAAAAATCAGGGTCATACGCGCGGGTCATATCCGGAAATCTCGGGCCCAGATCATCCCGATTTTTACCGATCAATGGATTCGTACCCATGAGGTTCAGATGATCCCGGATTACCATCAGATCACCTGGCCTAAATGCCTTGTTCACACCCCCGGCCGCGTTGGTAACCAGATAGAGTTTCGCGCCGAGCAAGGCCGCGAGCCGGGGAAATAATGTCACGACATCCATGGAATGGCCTTCATAAAAATGGAAACGACCCTGAAACATCATCACCTTGTTGGCTCCGAATTCAGCAAAAACAATTTTCCCGCCGTGACCGGCAACTGTGGGCTTCGGGAAACCGGGAATACTAGCATAGGGTACAGATCTGCTTTCTTCCCGTTCTGCCAGTGACCCAAGGCCGGAGCCCAGAACCACCGCGACATCGGGATAAATGAAGCCCGCTCCAGCTTTCAGTTTTTCCAGGATGGCCTTATCATCAATCATCGTTCCTCCCCACTTTCGTTTACTTACGTTAGATCAACAAGCCGGCTACACAGGCTGTCATCCATGAGGCCAAAGCGCCACCTATCATGGCTTTCAGTCCCAGTTTTGCCAAGTCCTTTTTCCGGTTGGGTGCGATTGCGCCGATTCCCCCAACTTGAATTGCAATGGAAGAAAAGTTGGCAAATCCGCAAAGGGCATAGGTTGCCAGGATTGTGGAACGCTGGGACAAGACGCCGGCACCGGTCATCTTGGCCAACTCCGTATAAGCCACAAATTCATTAACCGAAATTTTGGTTCCAAGCAAATAGCCAAAAGAAACACAGTCCTTCAAAGGGACACCCATCACAACTGCAAATGGGTAGAACAGCGTTCCCAGTACCGTTTTCAGGTCAGTATGGAAAATACCGAGGAAGGAATCAAACATGTGGATCAGAGCAATAAACGCAATGAGCATTGCGGCCACGTTCAAGGCCAGTTTCAGTCCAACAGTGGCTCCCTCTGCCGCCGCATCAATGAGATTGCTCGTATTCACTTTGATCTCTGCCTTATGTTCGTCCAGGGTCAGGGGCTTTCCTGTTTCCGGATAGATAATTTTGGCGATAAGAACGGCGGCGGGTGCAGACATGATACTGGCTGCGACCAGGTGCCCGGCGTTTAATCCGAGCCCCACATAGGCAACCAGAACAGATCCTGCGATTGTGGCCATCCCCCCCGTCATCAGCGTCATCAATTCGGACATTGTCATATTCGAAACATAGGGTTCGATAACCAGCGGTGCCTCTGTCTGACCTACAAAAGTATTGGCAGCCACGGCCATGGATTCCGCTCCGGATATTTTCATTGTTTTCTGCATAACAAATGCCATGCCCTTGATAACCTTTTGCATGATCCCGAGGTGGTAAAGCACAGCCATCAGGGAAGAGAAAAAAATAATCGTGGGCAGCACCTGAAAGGCAAAGATAAAACCCGGCCTCAATGTGCTGTCCGGACTGGCCAGATTCCCAAATACAAATTCCGATCCGGCCTGGGAGAAAGCCAGCAGTTTTGCAGCATATATCTCTACGGCGTGAAAGGCAGATCGTCCCGGCCCCGTCTTCAGGATGAGCAGGGCAAAGAAAAACTGAAGGAGCAATCCCGCGATGACAACTCTGAATGGAATCTTTTTCCTGTTTTCGGAGACCGCTAAGGCAACCAGCATCATGAAGACAAGTCCGATCAACGACACCAATCGATACATATCTGCCCCTTCTCCTCTTCTTCAATTGCCTGTTCTACAAAGAGTTGAACAACAACCGTGACGCAAATTATAAACAATTCTACTTTTTATTGCAATAGCAGGACTCCATTGCTATAATGACCTGTCAATTTCCCAGGTACTGGTGTGAATTGACAAGGATTATCAGGTAGGGGGTTTTGTTATGGTTAACAATAACGAACACGAAGTAAACGAGACAGAAAAGGAAATTCAGCAGGAAAAGGCCGCAAAGGTTGAAAAAACTGAAGCGGCTGATCCCAAAGAATCCTTTGAGGCACTACTTGCACAGTCAGAAGCTGATTTTGAATCAGTGGAACAGGGCAAGCTTGTAAAAGGTATGGTTATCAGCGTCAGCAATGGTGACATATTCGTCGATATCGGCCAGAAAGTGGAAGGAATTGTTCCGGTTTCCGATTTTGAAGAACTGGGCGAGGAGATACCCAAGTCCGGTGATGAAATAGATATTGTCGTTGAAAGAACACTATCCGGTGGTGACATTATCAGACTGTCCCGCAAACGGGCAAAACAAAGAGCCAGGCTGGACCAGTTGAGAGAAGCTGCACAAGAGAACACCGTAGTAAAAGGTACTATTATTGAACGCATTAAAGGGGGATTCCGGGTGGATCTCGGCGGTGTCATGGCTTTCCTTCCACAATCTCATGTGGACTTCAAAGCACAGAAAAAAGCAGAACACTACATCGGCCAGGAACATGACTTTACCATCTTGAAAGCATCCAACAAGAACTATGTCGTTTCCCGGAAAGAGCTCCTGGAAAAAGAATATAACGAAAAGAAAGCCCAGCTCCTGGCAACTATAAAAGAAGGAGACCTCGTTTCCGGCATCATCAAGAATATCACCGATTACGGTGTTTTTGTGGATCTCGGCGGGATTGACGGTCTGCTTCACATCAGCGATATTTCCTGGGGCAAGGTGAGCCATCCTTCTGACTTTTTCAAGGTGGGAGAAGAGATTGAAGTCATTATTCTCTCCATTGACAATGAAACAGAGAAGATTTCTCTTGGATACAAACAAAAAACTCCGGACCCCTGGACCACGGTTGAAGAGAAATACCCTGTGAATACACAGGTCAATGCCAAAGTTGTCAACCTGAAAAATTATGGTGCATTTGTGGAAGTTGAACCTGGAATTGAAGGCCTTGTTCACGTAAATGACATGTCCTGGACCCAGAAGGTTTCCAAGGCCCAGCAGTTCCTGAAAATGGGAGACGAAGTGGAAGCCGTGGTATTGGAAGTCAGCTCGGAGAACCGCAAGCTGGGACTCGGGTTGAAACAAGCCAAGGAAAATCCATGGAGTGTTATCCAGGAAAAGTTCAAACCGGGTGATATTGTAGAAGGCGAAGTGAAAAATGTAACTGAATTTGGTGCATTTATGGAAGTCTACGACGGTGTGGACGGTTTGATCCATGTAACAGATATGTCCTGGACCAAGAAATCAAAAAATCCGGCTGAATTTGTACAACCGGGAGACAAGATCAAGGTGCAGGTGCTTTCGATTGACCCGGAAAAACAGCGTGTTTCACTGGGTATGAAACAGTTGACCAAAGACCCATGGAAAGATTTCTTCTCTCAGCACAACATCGGAGATACGGTCACTGGGAAAATCGTTCGACTGGAAGATTACGGTGCCTTTGTAGAACTTCAGGAAGATATCGAAGGGCTGGTTCATGTTTCCGAAATCGCAAAGGACCGAATTGAAAAACCTTCCGATGTTCTTGAAGTAGGTCAGGAAGTCGAAATGAAGATTGTCAAGATTGATTCTGTTGATAAGAAAATCGGCCTTTCGATGCGGCAACTTATTCTGGCTAAAGAAAAAGCAGAAATGCCGGAACAGAAAGTACAACAGCCCTCTGCGGCAAAGAAGTTCGAACAGAAAGCAGCCCAGGCTGATAAAAAGCCGAAAACCCGGGCGCCAAAGCAGAAAAGAGAACAGAAAGAAAAGTCAACGGTCGTTTCAACTTCCGGCTCTGGAGCTGCAACCCTCGGTGACTTCATGAAGGATATCAAGCTTTAATTGAGCTTCAACATCGAATATTGGAAAGGCACCCGAACGGGTGCCTTTTTTTATTCGCTGTGTCCGGAATTTCCGGATTCACTCTCGTCTACCCCCTGGTCGATGTCAACAATCTGCACACCATCCATGTACCGTACCCGTTCATATCTGGACACACGTTTCAGCTTTTCCACCATCCCAATAAGCTCTTCGATAGAAGCACGTATACCGCTGAGATGGGGTTCCATAGTGGTGCAAATCTCGTTTTCGGAAGTTTTTTGCTCCAAAATGGCCATATGAGTCCTGAGGGCAGTCAGTGGCTGATTGATATTGTGTGAAATAGCACCCACCATCTCCTGAATCACTTTCAGTTGGTCCAGTTTGCGATGCTCCTCCATATACATAGCCAGCTTCAAAGCCGAATTAATCCGTGCCAGAAGCTCAACTGAGTCCAGGGGCTTTCGCACATAATCGCTTGCTCCCGCTTCCAGCGCAGTTGCCAGCAGCTCCGAATCATCCCTTGCTGTTACCATTATCACCGGTATCTGCACGGTTTCCGGGCCACCTTTTAATTCCCTCAAGACTGACAATCCATCCCTGTCCGGCATCATAATGTCCAGCAGAATAAGATCCGGGTGAATTTCCCTCGCTGCCTCAACCGCGCGAAATCCAGAATCAAGGGATTCACTCTCAAATCCTCCACGTTTCAGAATCTGCTCCATCAAGAAACGATTGGACGCATCATCGTCCACGATGAGAATTCTCTTCATTTTATTGCCTCATTTCATCCAGACGAACAGGGTATTCCGTCTTACAATAATCACAGGTTACACGAAAAAAGCCATCTTCTTGTCGAACATCCTCTAAATCATCAGCTGCAAGCGATTTCAGCACGCGAACTACCTTGTCCATAGAACAGGAGCAATGGAGGTCAAGGGAACGCTCGAACACGGGCGCAGGGTTGAACCGGCCAAACAGCATCCGGACCGCCTGTTCACAGTCGTCCACTTCCTGGACAACCTCGCTGAAGGGGGGAAAAGTCTGAATTTCCTTTTCCATTGTCGACAGATCATCCCCTGACGCACCCGGCAATGCCTGAATCAACATGCCGGCGGACGTTTTGACAGTCCCGTCCGGACTCACAAGATTGCTGATCATTATTGCGGAGTGGATTTGATCAGAGTTCATTAGATAACGCGAAAAGCCAATTGCCAGCTTATCTCCTTCTATCTGAACGGTCCCCGTAAAAGGGCGTTGACCTCCTGACAGGGTCTTGGTAACGGTCAATGTACCTGCCCCAATCAATTGGCCAAGATCCATACCATAGCTGGGGTCAGTCTCGTCCACACCTGCCTGAGGCTCTATGGCAAAGGCTTTTAATTGACCAGTAGCATTGCTTTCCGACCTCATTCCAGCCAGTGGGCCGGAACAATTCAGGTAAACACCAAGGGTATCGTTACCTTTGAGGTTACTGGACAAAAGAATGGCTCCGGTAATGAAACGGGACATGGCATTCATTACTGGAAAACTGAAGTGATGGATTTCGCTCAAGTGGTTGGACATATCTTTCGTCCTGGCTGCAACTATTCGAAAAAGTCCGTCTTCACTTATGAAACCTTTGATTCTATCCACACTTTCTCCCAATTCAATTTAGATGAAACGTATTATGTCAGATTAACCTCTCCATTTCCACAATAAATCAAAACTACAAATGTCATCTTCCACCCCAATGTTCCCTCTATTGTTTCTCCCATTTTGCTGTTGCAAAGATCTGATGATTTGATAGAATGTGTCCTGCATCCAGAGCTGGCGTAGCTCAACTGGTAGAGCAGCTGATTTGTAATCAGCAGGTTAGGGGTTCAAGTCCCTCCGCCAGCTCCATTTTTTCACCCATAGCTCACCCCGCTTCACTCTTTTGGTACCGTACCGATACAGTTACCATCGTTCTTTCCTTCAGACGCGTCCCCGTATTCTTGCTGTGAGTAAATGGCTATACAGAATCTACATTGCCTTATCCACAACCAGCAATATCATAACCAGAACAATGGATGCATTAAGCAGAGGAAAGAGAATCCTCGTATTGTGGCGCCACAGAACAATGAGAACAAGGACCACCGCTGGCAACCCTGAAAAGATGTGCCGGGAAATGGCGTAGAGGGGCAGGAAGAGCGGGATAAGCAGAATGCTGACCAGGTATGCTGCAATCCAGAGGAAAACGAGAAACCGATACCGGGTCTCCGGCATGGTCTGAAACACCTGGGGGAATCCGGCTTTCCGGTAGTCGCTTCTGTATCGGTTCACCAGGAGCCAGAAATGGGGTGTCTGCCACAGGTAAAAAACCACTGCGAGAATGATAATTTCCCGGTCCCACACTGACCCCCCGGCAGCTACCCAGCCGAACAATAGCGGAAAAGTTCCCATGACTGCTCCAATCAACAGGGCAAAGGGGGTGATGGTCTTCATCGGTGTGTAAATGCCGTTGTACAGGAGGATCGCAGCCGCCATGAGCAGGTACAGTACGGGTTGAGAAGGGACGGAAAGAAACAGTGCAGCCGCGATAAAAAAAGCAGACGCCAAAAAAACTCCCGCACGGCTTGAGAGAATACCCGCGGCGATCGGGCGGCTTTGGGTTCGACTCATAAGCTTGTCCCTGTCTGCTTCCTGAACCTGGTTCAAAGCCGAACATCCCGAAGCAAGCAACAGGCATCCGATGGTCACAGCAACAGCTGCCATAGTCCAATGTCCGGCTTTCAGAAAATACCCTGCCAAAACTGCCGTAGCCACAAGTCCGTTGATTCCCATTCTGGTGAGACGCAGCAGCGATTGAACGCGATGAGTCTGTTCCACAGCCATAGTTCCCATGAGGGTCTCCAAAAATCGGGGCCGCAGCAGCAGCCCCGATTGACTATTTCTGTTTTTTCAGCCAGTCGATGATGGCCTGTACCTCTTTTTCACTCAAGGAATCAAAGGTTGGCATTATGGGGTCAAATTCCTTGACGATATCTTTCCCGGGATTCAGAATAGCAGTCCTCAGGTACGCATCATCCACCGTAATCGTAACTTCTTTACCATCTCTTAGAACAACTGTTTTCCGTCCGAATATCCCCTTAAATGATGGCCCCGCGACAACCGACCCGTCGGTTGAATGACATGACAGACATCCCTGCTCTTCAACGAGGCTGTCCGTATCGATTTCTTTTGTTTTGGACACATCTTTTCCTTCCCCTTTCAGCAGGAATTCTACCAGTGCGTTCAGTTCATCCTTGCTCATTTCATCTTTGAATGACGGCATCATCGGTTGGAAGCCTTTGACGATTTCAGCCTCCGGGTCCATGATGGAGCGCTTCAAGTAATCAGAATCAACGGTAATGCTCTTTTCCTTCCCGTTCACCATTACAATCTGAGTAGTCCCGGCGATGTCGTTGAGCGCCGGAGCGATATCAGAGGTCCCGTCCATTGTATGGCAGTCGGAACAGCTGTATTTTTCGTATACTTTCTTCCCTGTGGCACCGCTTGCGACTCCGCTTTCTTTCTGAATCCATGCCTCGTAGTCATCATCTTTCATTACATGGACCTTTGAGAGCATGTAGGCATGTCTGGCACCACAGTATTCAGCACACAAGATATCGTAATCCCCGGTTTTGTCAGCGCTGAACCACGCATAGGTTTTCATCCCCGGCACACAGTCCATCTTTATTCGAAACGCCGGCACATACAAGCTGTGGATCACATCCAGCGAAGTAAGATTCAACTTCACTGGCTTGTTTTCCGGAACATAGAGCTGGTTGGATACGATCCCGTTGGGATATTCGAATACCCAGGACCACATCCGGGCCTTGACAGTAACTTCCATGGCATTTTTCGGTACGGTCCGAAGTGCTCTGAAACTGGACCAGCCAAAATAGAACATCAGTATTACAATTAATGTTGGGACAACGGTCCACACAACTTCCAGCCAACCGCTACCTGTAATATCTGCTGCCACGGGGTTGCGCTTCCGACTGTAGCGAAAAATGAAATAAATCATCACCGCTGTGATGGCCAGCAGCATGAAAATAGAAAATCCCAGGATCAAAACGAATGCGCTATCAATCTGACCTACAGCGTTAATTGATGTTTGTCCATACATGATTCACCTCACCGGTAGGCCACGTCAAAAAACGTGAAGCCGATGAATATGGCCAGGATTACAAACGCCATCAGGACCATGGTTTTCAACCCGGTGTTCTCATATTTTAAATGCATGAAAAAAGCTACCACTACCAACCCCTTACAGGAGGCGATTATCAGAGCGGCCGCCACATTGAGGAAGCCAAGGTGAATCGTGGATACCCAGACCGTTAATGCGGTCAAGGCAAGGAGCACTATCCATACAGTGATAAGGGCTCTGTAGCTCATAATGTGGGGGCCATGTTCATTTGCTTGTGACATCCCGACCTCCTAAACGATCAGATAGAACAACGGGAACAAGTATATCCATACCAGATCTACCAGATGCCAGTACAGTCCCGCGTTTTCCAACATTACACAATCATTCTGTAAAACTTTACCCGTGTGCACAAAGCGCCACAGGAAACTGAGCACGACAATGCCAATCAGTACGTGAACCCCATGAAGGCCTGTCATTACATAGTAGAGTCCGTAAAATACAATCTCCCCTTTGGGCAATTTCAATAAAATTGGCGAATTGGGATAAATCCCCTCATGAATATGGGCGCCCCATTCGAAGTATTTAATGGTCAGGAAACACAGAGCAAGACAAATGGTCAGCATAATAAATATCTTGGACAGCTTGACATTTCCTTTCTGCAAGGCGGAGATTGACATAGCCATTGTCAGTGACGATGTAATTAATACGGCAGTATTGATCGTTCCAAAAACCGGGTTCAAATCCTGTCCGGCTTTGTGAAATGACTCAGGGTATCGGGACAGGTAAACGGCGTACAGAACGAACAAACCTCCAAAAAGCAGCACTTCCGTGAACAGGAAAAGCCACATACCAAGCTTGGCAC
>CBEUWV010000012.1:0-14914 GCA_965546895.1 uncultured bacterium | reverse complement strand
TTTATTTCTTCCACGAGCTTATCAACCGAATCAAACATCACTTCAGGACGGATATACTCTACGTAGGCAACTGTGATTTCCTCTCCATAAATATCCATGTCAAAATCAAACAGATGGGTTTCGACAATTATCTTTTTCCCGCCGAATGTCGGCTTAAAACCGATATTTGTGACGCTTTCATACTGGTTTCCACCTGCAATAGTAGAAGAAGCATAAACCCCGAGGAGGGGTGTCAATTCATTTTCACTGATGATATTTGCAGTGGGAAAACCCAGTTTTTTTCCCAATTGCTCTCCATGAACCACAATACCTTCCATATAATAGTATCGACCCAGGAAGCGGTTCGCTTTTCGAATTTTCCCATTCTTCAATAGGGATCGGATGCCACTGCTGGAGACAACTTCTCCGTCCAGAGAGACCTGGGGAACCGGATCAACTGAATAGCCGTGCCCGGAGCCAAAGTGTTTCATGAATTCAACATTCCCGCTCCGTTTTCGCCCAAACACAAAGTCAGCCCCCACCAGTACATGCTCGACTCCGAGAGATTCAACCAGTATCATATTCAGGAATGTTTCCGGTTCCATTCGTGAAAATTCCGGGGAAAATCGAATGACAAAATAATAGTCCACACCTTGCTGGCGAAGCAATTCCCGCTTTTGACGCTCTGTGTTGATAATTTCCGGGGCTTTTTGAGGACACAGAACCTTCCCCGGATGGGGTTCAAAACTGATTACCACCAAGGGAATCCCGCGTTCACCCGCAATGGCTCGACCTCTTTCCAGTATTTCCTGGTGGCCGATATGAATTCCGTCGAAGTTTCCGATTGTAACCACTGAACGGGCCAATCTGAATTCTCCTTCACCCCAATATACTGTTTTCATAAATTTCCCTACTGTGTGCAGTTTCAACTGACCTGATGATGTTTCACCCACGACCCATTACAGAATTCAGAACCATGAAACCCTAATCTTGCATTAATAATGAGCACAATTCCACGGAAATTGCGCGAAGAAATACATCCTTGTTGAAAAACGACGACTTTATTGGTCATCCTCCTGCTCACAAAACAAGCCGGCAATACTCATCAGCATCTGATGGAGGCGTTGATTCTTGATACTGTAGTAAACCTCGTTCCCTTTCTTGTCCTGTTTCAACATTCCGCGGTATCGCATAATGGCAAGATGTTGCGATATATTCGGCTGTGAAGAGCCCAGGACCCTTTCAAGGGCGGAAACGTTTATTGGTCCATCCATTAACAATACAAGGATCTTCAAACGCAATGGATGCGCAAGCACTTTCAAACACTGGATCGCATTATCAAGGTGCTCTTCATTGGAAAACAAATCTTTCTTCTTTTCTGGCATCCGACCTCCTTCAGCGAACAGGGTTGTATGTGCCCATCCTGAGTTTTCTGAGCCCATTTCCTCTGTTTATTATACCCATAAATTTCCAATCTGAATACATCTTTCCTTTCTGATAGTTGAGAAAGGGGATATCTTTACTTCTGGAGTACACGCCCACAACCTGGCCTTTCAATTTCCGACTGTGTTCTTCCATTTCCACAGGAGATTCAGGTTGTGGAGAAATTTCATCTCTGCCTGCCACTCTGAGCGTTGGAAGTAACTTGCGAGCTTTTTCCGCCTCCAGTTTCCCCGATTGCACATCCGAAAGATATACCAGTCCCCATTCTCCATTTTTTGTCATTGGATCCTTCCACAACTGACGGATCAGCCTTGGTTTTGTCCGGCTCAGTTCTTCCAGCGCCGATGTATCTGATAGTATTTTTGAATTGCCCTGGCATACTGCTTACCACGGAAAAGGAGCTCGTTCTCTTTCATCCTCTTTGTCCGGTAGGACCAGCTCTTCAACAGAACCGACATTGAAATAGACAAAATAACCACTACTACCAGAACGGTAATAAACATGTAGCCCTTCTGAGATAGCCGATCACCACTCATTGTAGTTTGTGCCGTCAAGGGCCTGAGCTCCGGATCCACTACGGACATCATAAACGCCCACTTCGTAATCCGGATCGTTGTCAACGGGTTCCTCATATATCAGTTCCCAGGTATCTGAGCTCCTGGTTATCGGATCCGTGGGAATTTTGCGCATGTATCCGTCATCAACCAGTGTTTGAAGATCCTGAGGATACTTTGATTTATCCGCGTAGTACTGCTCCAGTGCATCCCGCATCTGAAACAGATCTTCTTTCAGTACGGCTTCTTTCGTCTGAATGATGGCTTTTCTGTGATAGTTCACGCCGATGGCAGAGAGAATTCCGATAATGGTTAACACTACCATCAATTCAATCACTGTAAATCCTGAGTTTCCTATTATTTTTTTGGACAGGCTGTTCATCCCTACTCCCATTTGTACACAATACTACCACTTACTATATTCGGTTCCATCCAGAGCTGTAGCCGGACTTTCCGAGTATACATCATACACATTCTCTCCGCCCCAGGACGTTGAGTCCGGGTCATCCTGAACAGAACGCAAGCCCCATTCCGGTTTTCCCGTCATCGGATCCATCGGAATTCTGCGAAGGAACTTCATCTTCTGGGTCAGGGTCCCCAGAAGGCGTACGCCCTCTACCAGCGTTTCCAGATCCGGTGGGTACCCCATGGCCTCCGGTGCACCCCGTGGAATTATGCCCCGATCTGTCATGTCCTTGTACCGATCGATTGCGCTTCTCATTTCCCGGAGCGCCCGATGCAATTGTATTTCCTTCTTTCGCTTCACTGACACTCGTACCATCGGCAGCGCCGCAGAAGCGAGAATTGCCAGCATCGTTGCTGCAACAAGAAGCTCAATGTATGTGAAGCCCTTTGACTTCAATGAACCGTCACCTCTCCATTGATGAATTTGAATCCCACCGGGCTGCCATCTGCTGCCACCACTTTCGAAGAAGCCATCGCGCCAACAGGTGACGTCCCCTCGCTGACTCCCTTTACGACGATATTTGCCAGCATGCCGGTTCCACTTCGCCCTGTGGTACCGCCTTTTCGATCGATTGTTAAGGCCAGTCTACCATTCTTATTGTCCCATACCGGAACAAACGAAACACCAGTGCCATCACCTGCCATAAACCCACCCTGTACAACATCCACAACCTTAATTTTTGTTGGGTCATAGGTAATGACAAGATCAACCATATCCACATCCCTGAAATTAGTGGCGAAGAGAGACTGCATAGTGGCCTTCCCTACCTGAACCTTCATTTTCCTGGGCGTTAAAGAAATCATCGCCGGAATCATGCTGGAAGAAGGTGCCGTCTGGGACGGCTCTATTTTTTGAGATTGGGACGGGGAAAGTGTTTCCATTTCTTTGTTTCTCGATGCACCGGGGGAGGCCAGTTTCTTCGTTGTCCGTCCAGAGATTTCTTTTCCTTCTTGCCCGGCTGAAGGTTTAACGGCCCTGGCCTTTCGTCCGGCACCAAAAGGGTCATCAGGTGAAAAGTTGCTTTCAACCTTACTTCCTACAGCATAGGGCATCATGTCCTCTTCCTTGATATTGGGGCCCCGAACAATATGCGGGGTGATAGTCATCATGACGTCGGACTGCTCCAACTCTTTTTTGGTGCTGGAGAATAGACGGCCCAGGAGAGGGATATCCGCCAGTCCTTCGATTCCATTCAATGATGTCCGTTCAGTGTCTTTCAACAAGCCGGCCATCATAACGCTTTCACCGTTTTTCACTCTGAGGACGGTTTCCACCGTTCTCTTGCCGATAACCGGTTGAAATCCCGTCTTGTTGTCTACAATTGAGCTGACTTCAAGCTTCAATTTTAATGAAATATCACCATTGTGATGAACTCTCGGTTCCACTTCAATCTTGATGCCCACTTCCTGATAGTTGAATGATGTCAATGGCTGGCCCCCGATACCGGAATATGCCGAGGTGTCTGTCCCGGTGGATCCGGTGAAGGGTGTAAAAGAGGTTGTAGCAATCGGGACAGACTGGCCAATGAGAATCTTTCCTTTCTCTCCCTCCGAAACCCGAATAGTCGGATTGGATACTTCCTTCGCCTCTCCGATGGATTTCAAAAAATCCAGCTGCAATAGCGGAATGCCAAACCGCCAGACCGCAGCATTCCGGTCCACAAATCCGGGAGATGTGGAAGTTGTGTCCGCGCTGTCTGAAAAGAGACCCGCGCCAACTTTGTAGGCAGGATTCGATCCATCCGTGGGACTGATCCCCAGTTGGTCCAGGTTGGATCGATTCACTTCCATCAACTCAAAATCGACCATGACTTCAGCTTTCGGCTTGTCATTCAGAGAAACAATCCGGTTGGCAATCGCAATCTGCTGTGGTGTTCCCATGACAACCACACAATTCAAATCCTTGTTGTCAAAAATCTCCTTGATCCCGGTGAGCAATCGAAGGTTGTTCTTCATATCAATGGGTTTGGCATATGACAGGTAGAAAACTTTGATTATCTTGTCATCATATTTATCGTGGTTCTGTTTTGTGTCCTTCAGAATGATAATGGTTTGATTGTCAATCACTTTGTAGAAGTGACCGGTGGCCAGCATGAGTGATTTCAGCGCGTTGTAAAAAGTCATCCCTCTCAGATCTATGGCAATCTGGGTGTCTTGAAAAGAGGTGTCAAAGAGGATATTGATTCCGGAGGATTTTCCAAGGGCGTGATAAATATCCCGGAGGCTCTTTTTCGCGGGGAAATACAGGTCAATGGGCTGATCCGATGCCGGATTCAGCATTGGAACCCCCGTCTTTCCCTGCACATCTTCCCGCATTTGTTCTAATGCTGTTCCTTTTTTGTCCCGTTCCTTTTCCTGTTGAAGGATCTTCTTCATTACTCGATCCAACTGGTCCTGGACATAGTGATTGGTGGAATCATAGAACAAGGACTTGTTGTATTCCTTGACCGCCTGGTCCAGGTTCCCTTTCATTGTTTCCTTACGGCCCAGACGGGCATGGTATTTTGCGGCGTTGTTCTTCGCCATTTCCCATTTCACCTTGAATTCTACGTTGTCAGGGTAAGCAATGACCAGTTTGGCAAATTTAGCCGCTGCGCCGTCCCAGTTTTTCTTTTGGAATGCGGATGAAGCCTCATCATACCCTTTCGGTTTGAAACATGCCACCAACATCAACATGGAAAGAATCAGAATTAGCTTCTTCACTGCAACCCTCCGTCTTTCTTGAGTGGGATGAACAACTCATCCTCAAAGTCAGTATATCCGATAACAATCCCTTCCCGTTTCACACTTTTCAGAATGAAGTGATCCAGAAACTTCCGGGATTCCCGAACGACAAATATCTCCGGTGCTTTCGTAATAACCGCCGCATGCGCGGGTCCATCCAGTATTATGCCAATCACTTGAAAATCAACATCCGGCGGATGGTCCGTTGTCGCTGCACCGGATAGCGCTGAGTCTTCATCTGCCGGATTGTTCCCTCCCGTCAGTTGACCATTGTTCTCCTCGCCGGACAATGCTGCAGATGTGTTGTCTTCTTCAAAATTGACCGTTCTACTACCAAACTGGAAAATATTTCTCTGAGAGGTCATCTTCGGCTCTTCTACCGTTTTAAGTGTCGGGAGCGGTTGTATACGCCTGTATTGTTTGAATATCCGTCCTGAAGATACCGATGGTATTTCCGCTTCATTCTGTACTCCGCCGACCCCTTCTCCGCTCAACATCCAGACTATGAGTGCCGTAACCACCAGAGCCCCGGACAGCAGTTTTTCTCTCTGGTTGATTTTCATGACTTCTTTTCTCCGTAAAAAGTAATGATGTCTACTGTTGCACTTATTTCTCCGCCTGTTACCGAAGAAATGCTCACCCTGTCTATGAACACCGGAAAAGGTATTTTTTCCAGTTCGCTGATCAAGCTCTGAAAATCTCTATATCCGGCCTTTACCGGTACATGAATCACAATTCTGTTCAACATGCCTTTCAGCTCCGGCTTTCGGGTCATTGAAATATGCTGGAAATTCATATGAGTAGAAGTCAGAATGTCGTAGATTCGCACAGAGAGGGTCACCACAGAATCCCCTCCCCGATTCAACTCATTGGTAAAGAACTGGTGGATACGCTTCTGTGCTTCCATCACGTTTGACTTGATTTTGTCTGCATCCAGAGACTGCCGTCTGGCAGCTCTTACCTGGACTGAGGTTTCTTGCAACACCTTCGCTGAATCGTTGTACAGAGCCAGTTCCCGTGATGTGGCAAAAAAGAAAAACAGAATATTCAAAATCACCACAACACCAAGTATCAGATAAAATTTCCGGTTCCTCTGAACAAAGTCCAGTACCCGATTCATGGGGCCCCCCTGTATCGCACACTGAGAGAAAATTTAAGGTTGTGGGTGGCAGCATCAATCGTTTCAAAATCAATAAAGGCATCATGGAAAACCGCACTTTTCTGGAGATTCTCAACAAAAAGTATCTCGTCCGCCTTCGTCAGCGCCTCACCACTGATTGAGAGTGACACCTGACTCTCTTTCACAGTGGGAGAAATTACGGTAATTTTAACTGATGGTGGAAGCGCTTCTCCCAGTCTGTTCAGCAATGAAGACCAGTGGAGCATCTTCTTATGCGTAATGTAATTAAGAAAATTATATTTCTGAATAAATACTTTGTACTTTTCCCGGCTTAACAACACCCCGGAGGCCCTCGTCTTATCTCGCAGCGTGGATATCTTCCTTTCCATGGAAGATATTTCCCGGTGAATATCGGAGTTCCTGAATCGGTAGACAACAAACACTGATGCATTTACAACACATATGAGGATCAGAACAGCAATAGGGATCCACACTCCCAACAACTTGTCACGCTTTCTATTGCAGGGTTTTGGTGAAAAATCAATTTGAATCATATCAGCCACCTGTTACCCATAACTTCTGCTTCAATTTCCGCTTCCTCTCCGAAAAGTAGAATGCGTTCCGGAACATCGACGCCGACCATTTCCGAAAACATGTCCAACTCCTCCTGAAGACCGATTCCCTGTATTTTCTTTCTGAATCGAACAAAAGAAACAGACCCATTTTGCACCACAAGTCCTGAAAAATGGTGACTTCTGTTCACCAACAGAATTGCACTGCCTTCTTTTTCCCTCTCCAGAAATGCATTGGCATAATGAAACGACTCCGGAACCATTGAAAAGCACTTTATATCCAGCAGACCGAGATGCTCAGTAAGTTCCTCCACTGTACTTCTGGGCATTGCTGCTACCAGAACGGTTTTCCCTGAAATATTATATTGGACATTAAATGACTCAACACGACCGGGCAGGAAAGCGTCCATTTTCCACCGTATCATTTCATCTCTTTTTTTCAGTGAAAATGGGATCCCATCGAAGGTCAGTACCTTGGCAAAAACAAGTGAATCCGGCAACAGTACATTGCAACCCTTCCGCCTGTTTAATCTGTGACCCGCAGAAGTTATTGCTTTGGCAAGAACCCTGGCTTCCCGTACCGGATGATCCACATTCAACGGATCCAGGGCCCCACCAAGCGGTATTGCGTGAACCGTTGTGGAGACACCGTGCAATTGAAGTTCTGATTCAGTTAAGACAATTGTCTGTTCCATCCCGTCCTTTTCCAGTTTCTTGTCCCATTCATCTACTCGATAAATGTGACTTTGTTGATTTCCCTCAGCGAGGTTACGCCTGCAACAACCTTTTGTATCGCCGACTGCCGCAAGGTTTCCATTCCTTCTTTCTGTGCTTTTGCCCTTATTTCCCGTGCCGGACGCCGGGCCAGAATCATCTCTCGAACTTCATCAGATAAATCAAGTAGTTCAGTAATAACGGTTCGACCCACATAACCGGTTCCATTGCATTCAATGCATCCCTTCCCGTCAAAATATTCGAAGTTTCGATATTTCTCAGGGTCCAACCCGGATTCAAGCAGCAGCTCATCTCCTAAATCCACTCTCATCCGACAATGGGGACAGATTTTCCGAACCAACCGTTGTGCCAGAATGCAGTTTAAGGCCGAAACAAAGGAGTAATTGTCCACTCCCATGTGGACGAATCGACCAATTACATCCACCACGTTATTGGCATGGACTGTCGTAAACACCAGATGCCCCGTTAGAGCAGATTGAATGGCGATGGTGGCAGTCTCAGTATCTCTGATTTCACCAACCATGATCTTGTCCGGGTCATGTCGCAAAATGGAACGTAAGCCTCTGGCAAAACTCAATCCCTTCTTCTCATTTACCGGAATCTGGGTAATCCCCGGAAGCTGATATTCCACCGGGTCCTCAATTGTGATGATCTTATCTTCCACCGATTGGATTTCGGCCAGACAGGCGTACAGGGTAGTTGTCTTACCGCTTCCAGTGGGGCCGGTAACCAGTATCATTCCGTATGGTTCACGGATGAATTTCCTCAATTTTTTTTCGTTTTCCCTGGAGAAGCCCAGTATGTCCAGATTCAAATGGGTGAATTTTGCATCCGTGGATTCCTTATCCAGGATTCGAATTACGGCATCTTCTCCGTGAATAGTCGGCATGATCGAAACACGAAAATCGACATTCTTACCTTTCAGGCGAACTTTGAATCGTCCATCCTGTGGGATTCGTTTTTCCGCAATATCCAGTTCTGTCATTACTTTAATTCTGGAAATAATCGAAGAATGGTGTTTCTTATCAATTTTATCCATGGCCTGATACAGAACTCCGTCAATGCGATATTTGATATCCACTGCATCTTCACCTGTCTCCACATGGATATCACTTGCTCTTTTCTGAATCGCATTAAAAATCATTGTATCAATCAGCTTCACAATTGGACTTTTTTCTTTTGCAGCTGCATCCAGCGAAAGAATCTGTTCACCGTCTTCCCTTTCCTTGACCACCTGGATTCTCAAGTCAGATGTGGCTTCTTCCAATGCCCGCTGAGAAGATTCGCTCTTTTTTAGAATTTCCCGGATTCTTTCTTCGTCAGCTGGCTGATGAAGGATGCGTTTGTTCAGGCGCAATTCCAGCTCATCCAGTTCCTTGAGGGTAAAAGAAGGGCCTACCGCAATGTGCAGCAAATCACCTTCCTCACGCAACGGGATAAAGATATAGCGAAACATCAAATCCACGGGTATTGCCTTGAACAATCCAAAATCCAGTGTCTCTCTATCCAGGTCAACAAACGAGTTCATACTCACCTCACGACATGATATCAGTAATGTCAAACAACGGCAGATACATGGCAATCAGTAATGCCGCAATCAGTGCTCCCATGGCCAGCAATACAGCCGGCGCAACGAGGGAAACCACGCCGCCAAGAAGATTAGACAAATCTTCGTCATGATAATCCGCTGCACTTTTCAACATACCGGAAACTGAACCGGATTCTTCGCCAATGCGAATCATATCCAGGGTCAGATCATCCACAATAATGCTTTCTTCCAGTGCTGTGGATATCTTCCCCCCCGATGATACCACTTCCGAAGCTCTCTGGATTTCCAAACTGAAGTGAACGCTTGAATTTGTGAAAGCCAGGGTATCCAGAGCATCCAGTGCCGGGACACCTCCCTCAAGCAGGATGGCAAAAGTTCGACAGAATTGAGACAAAACATATTCACGCCATATGTTTCTGAACAGGGGAAGCTTCAAAAGGCCTTTCTCCCACCATTTTTTTCCCGTTTCGGTGCGAAGGAGCCACTGGATTCCCAGAATCAAGGAAAGAATGACAGTAATTTCAAGCAGAATATGACGCTTGATGAAAAGAGAAAACGCAACAACGGCTCTGGTCATGGCAGGTAATTGTTTGTCGAAACCCTTATAGAAATCAGCAAAAGAAGGCAGCACATAGTTGATAATCACTCCGATTGACAGTGCGGCTACAAAAACCAGAAATGCAGGATAGATAAAGGCGGCACGCATCTTCTTCCCCGTCGAAAACAACAGATGTTCGTGTTCGATGTAGCTTTCCAACACAGATTCCAGGGAACCGCTTCGCTCCCCCGCGGCCAGGACAGATGGATAGACGGCGGGGAACCGGTCCCGATGAGCGAGAAATGCGTCGGAGAGCGCATGTCCTTCCTTAACCATCCGGAGAACATCTTGTAATATTCGTTGAAAAACCGGGTTCTTTACACGTTTTGAAAGAAGCGTCAAGCCATTGAAAATTGGGATTCCCGCCCGCACCAACGCTAGAAGCTCCTGGTTAAATACCAGAAAATGCTTCATTGGTATTTTTCTTCTTTTAAATGACAGACCGATTTTTTTATGTATGGAAAACACATGGTAACCGGAATCACGAAGCTTTGTCTCCGCCTCTTTCAACGAGATTGCCTGGATCTCCTTCTCCAGCACCTCACCTTCAGGATTTCCAACTCTGCAGACAAATACTGCCATCGTTACCTCTGATCCACTGGAAGGAAATTCTCAAACTTTGCGTATTCGTTCAAGAAAGCGAGCATTATAGTCCCAATGGGTCCATTTCTATTTTTCGCAATAATCAACTCAATTTCGGTTAATGAGCCGCTGACAGCAACCCCTCTATTGATTGATTTCCGGTGTAGAAAGGATACGATGTCGGCATCCTGTTCAATAGCACCCGATTCTCTGAGGTCGGACAATTGGGGACGGCCTTCGCTTCTTTTTTCAATAGCACGGTTCAGCTGAGACAGGACGATAAACGGCACATTCAGTTCTTTTGCGAGAATTTTTAAGCCTCTTGAAATCCCTGAAATCTCCTGAACACGGTTGGATTCTCCCCGCCCCTCCATCAACTGAAGGTAGTCCACAATAACCACATCCAGACCAATTTCCATTTTCAGTTTCATCAACTTTGCTTTCAAGTCAACAACTGTCAAAATCGGGCTGTCATCCACGTAGATCTGTGTCTCCACCAGCCGATCCATGGATTGCGTTAATTTCACGTACTCGGACTCCTGGATTGACCCTTCCCGAACTCGCTTCACATTGACTTGAGCATCTGCGCTCAGCAATCTCAATACAATCTGTTCATGGGGCATTTCCAGGGAAAAAATCGCCACAATTTTATCTTTGTACGCCATTTTCTCAGCCAGGGATAATGCGAAACTTGTTTTTCCCACAGAGGGCCGGGCAGCCACAATAACTAATTCTCCAGGTTGGAAGCCGGGAATGTATTGTTCCATGTCCCGAAATCCGGATGCGACTCCCGGCAATTCCTTACTGGTCTGGAACCGGGTCATTCGATCGGCAATATGCTGGATCGTATTTTTCAATTCCTGATGAACTGGAACCAATGACCGTTTGTGTTCTCTGGTTACCATTGAGAAAATTTCCTTCTCCGCTTTCTGGAGAAGTTCCTCACTGGAAACACCGGCGTCGCTCCCCTGCTCAAGAATTTTATTGGCCATCTGCATTAAGCGACGCAGATTGGCCTTGTCCACAACAATTCTTGCGTAATCTTTTACATTTCGAAGCATCGGGATATCATCCACCATGGAACTGATTCCCATTTCACCACCTGCTGCCTCCAGCTTCCCATTGGTTCTCAGATGTTCCTTAATTGTAAGGATATCAAATGCTTTTCCCTCTTCAAAAACATCAAGAATAGCCTGAAAGATGATCCGGTGAGCGGACAGATAAAAATCCTCCGGACCGATTACTTCCATCACCTCATAAATATTTTCATGGTCAAGTAACAGAACACCCAGAACAGCCTTTTCAGCTTCTTCACTATATGGAAGCGTGACTATCATAATTTCTCACTTCTTCTCTGGTATCTTACCCGTTACACCGAGTTTTTTCATTTTCTGTATCAGTGTTGTACGTTTCAAGCCCAAGCGTCTGGCAGCCTCAGATCGTGTACCTCCCGACAATTCCAGTGCCTGCTCAATGTATGATCGTTCCATCTCCATAAGCTTAGCCTTCAAATCAATTTTGCCATATAGAGTATACGACTCGAAGGCATCAGAGGTACCGAGATAAATATCAGATGGCAGATCTTCAGGCTCGACAATGTGCCCCTCCGGCTGCAGCACAATCATTCGTTCGACAAAATTCTCCAGTTGTCGAATATTCCCCGGCCAGTCGTAATCAAATATACACTTCAATGCTTTGTTTGAGAAACGGATTTCAGGAAACCCCATAAGGCCTGAAAACCGATGATTAAAAAAATCAATCAACAGCGGAATATCATCCGTTCGCTCTCTCAAAGGTGGGATGTGAATTGGAATTACATTCAGCCGATAATACAGGTCCTCTCTGAATTTACCATTTTTTATCTCATCTGCCAGAAGCAGGTTCGTGGCTGCGATTACGCGAACATCCACCGCTTTGCTCTCACCGCTACCCAGGGGCGAAACAACCCGCTCCTGGAGGACACGGAGCAGTTTTGCCTGGAGTGAAAGACTCATATCTCCGATTTCATCAAGAAAAATAGTGCCACCTTCAGCCTGCTCAAATCGTCCGATGCGATCGGTGATTGCGTCCGTAAACGCACCTTTCTTGTGACCGAATAGCTCGTCTTCAAGGAGATTATCCGGTATTGCTCCGCAATTCACCGGGATGAAGGGGCCTTCGCTGCGGGTAGAAGCCCGGTGGATTGCCTGTGCAACCAGTTCTTTTCCGGTTCCGCTTTCACCTGTAACAAGAACCGTCGCCTGAGCTGCCGCAACCCGGCGGATCAAACTTTTCAATTCCTTCATCGGCCTGCTTCGACCAATCATGTGATCTGATCCTTCAGAAAGGGCAATAACTTCTTTCAATTTTGTATTTTCTGCTCGCAATGCTGTCACCTTCTCAGCCTTGTGGATCGCTACTTCAATTTGCTCCAGATCAAACGGTTTCAGAATATAGTCAAAAACACCTGCCTTGATTGCTGAGACAGCTCCTTCAATAGATCCGTGACCCGTAATCAGGATAATCAAGGCATTTTCGTCCATTGAAAGAATCTGTCTGCTGGCTTGAAGGCCATCAATATCAGGCAGGATATAATCACTGATCACAAGGGAGTAGTCTCCATTTCTAAATAGAGACAACCCTTTCTTCCCGGTTTCAGAGATATCCACTTCGTACCCCTTCATTTCGAGAAAAGAGGACAACAAATCCAAGATTTCAGGGTCGTCGTCAATCAGAAGAACTTTCAATTTACTTCTATTTGTCAAGCTTGTAACGCTTTATCTTATTGTAAAGTGTTGCCCTTGTAATTCCCATTGCCTTTGAAGCTTTCATAATGTTTCCACGATATTTCTCCAGACTGTGCCGTATCAATGCTTCTTCTGCTTCTTCCATCTTTTCCGTAAACAATTTCAGCACAATCTCAGGCGAACGCTTGTTGAATTTCATTCCCACAGGGAGAAATTTTGCACCAACATTGATTCTGTTTGCGGAGAAAACCGCTCGTTCCACTACATTTTCAAGTTCCCGGACATTTCCAGGCCAATCATATCTGCTGAAGATATTTTTCACTTCCATGGTAAAGCCTTTAAAGCGTTTATTTGTCTCTTTACTGAATCCCTCAAGAAAATACTCGGCAATCGGCATGATATCTTCTCTGCGTTTCCGAAGGGGAGGAAGTGTGAAGTCCATTATATTAATGAGATAAAAAAGTTCTTCGTTAAATTTCTTTCGATCCACCAACTCGCTGATTGTATCCCTGGAAGACGAAATAACGCGAGCATTCACGTTGGAATATGAATTCCCGGGAGGACAGAGATACTGCCTGTTCCGTAGAATTTCCGCCAACATGGATTGGGATTGAGAATCCATCTTCTCAATGTGATCAAAAAATATTGTGCCGCCGTCCGCCATTGCCAACATCCCCGGCTTTGTTTCTGATTCATTCTCCTGCCCACACAGTATTTCGTTAAAAGTGGCCGCAGTAATCAGGCCGCAGTTGACCTTTACCAGGGGATATTCCCGTCTGGAACTGTATTTGTGAATAATTCGGGCAAGAAGTTCTTTTCCAACACCGGATTCTCCCGAAATCAGTACATTGGCATCATTCTTTCGAAGTGCCTTCACGCGCTTCATGACTTTCTTCATATTGTCACTTTCAGCAATGAAGTGGAGGTTCCGCTCTTCCAGGATCAATTTACGCTGCAAAACCCGGTTCTTTCGTTCCAAATGCCTCATCTTCATCAGGTTGCCCACGTCAATGAGAATTTTGTCCACCTGAAAAGGTTTTTCGATCAGGTCTGCCGCACCCTTCTTGATTGCCTCAACCGCCAGCTCAATTGTGCCATGCCCCGTCAAAATCACCACCGTAATTTCCGGTTTTAATGATTTTATTTTTTCAAGGAGTTCCAAGCCGTTGATCCCGGGCATCACCATGTCTGTGATTACCAGATCAATATCCTTGTTTCGAATTATTTCAAGGGCTGACTCACCATCAAACGCAAGAAATGTATCGTATTTTTCACCTAAAAGGAGGTTCAGTCCTTCCAGGACATTTTTATTGTCATCAACAACGAGAATCCTGTTTTTTGTCATACCCCAACCTTTCAAAAACTCTGTGCCGGGGAAATTCCCCGGCACAGAGAGCCCTAATTAAAACCGATAGTCCAGAGATGCTCCAACAAGCAAGGCATTCGTAGAATACGAGCCATTGAGGTTATCCAACTGAGTCGTGGTGCTTCTGTCATTGAACCGAACGTACATAGCGAATGCACTCAAAGTGAAGTTCTTGAACTTCCAGTCAAAACCGGCGGAAAAATCGTTCCGGTTACTGTCCGGCAATGAAGGATCCAGCGGATTGTCCTGGTTTCCGGCTTCATCATAGATGTAACCGCCCCGGAGTGTCAGTTTTTCGCTGAAATCATACTTGACACCCAACTTGTACATGGTTACATTTTCCCAGTTTTTTGGAATAGCGCTCAACACGCCACCTGTATCTTTTCGATAAACTGCCAATACGCCATAATCTGACCATTCCGTATTCATGAATCCAACTTCCATCATCAGCTTATCGCGGACCTGGTACGACACGTCCACTCCCCAGGTCTGAGGAAGCTT
>CBEUWV010000011.1:0-15234 GCA_965546895.1 uncultured bacterium | reverse complement strand
CCTCTGATTGACCAGCTTACGGAACAGGCCACGGGGAAAATTTCGACTTCAAAGCTGAATCAATTTCTGGAAAGTGCCACAAGAAAGCACAAACCACCGACTCAAAGTGGCCGTTTTCTAAAATTCTTTTACATAACACAGACTGGCACAATGCCACAGACCTTCACTGTTTTCACCAATTCAAAGAAGCAGCCTCACTTCTCTTATCAACGCTATCTTGAAAATGGCTTGAGAGAGACATTTAAACTCACAGATGTTCCGATTCGACTCATTTTTAAGAACCGGAGAAACACACCTGAAAAAAACGGTGATATCAGAGGGAGAAAATCATGAAGACAAGAGGAATTACGTTTCTTGAGCAATTCCATTTTCCTTTTGAAGTATTTACCTACACGCACGACCGTAAAGGAGCTGAATTTGCTGCCGAAGCGACCGGAATTCCCCTGGAAAGGATGATCAAAACTCTGGTGGTTGGAGACACAACCCGGATGCAATATTTCTTTGTACTGATGCCGGGAAATCTTGAACTGGATCTAAAGAGAGCGGCGGCTGCCGCAGGGGTCAAACGCATGCGGATGGCATCGGTAAGCGAGGCCGAACGTCTCACAGGCTACCAGGTTGGTGGTATCAGTCCTTTTGGATCGCGAAAGTCACTTCCGATATTTATGGATGAGAATTTGAAGCGTCATATCACGGTCGCAATTAATGGTGGAGCGAGGGGTTGTATTATCGCTCTGAAGACAGATAAGCTCATTGAACTCCTCAAACCTCAGATTTTGCCTCTTTCACAAACTTGAAGAAAACCCCTGATGGTTGAAATCGTTTGACCTTGGACAGTCTTTTTGCTATAAGATTAAACCTGACGCGAAATGTTAGGAGGTTCCGATCATGCAGGTAATTCTTAAAGAAGCCGTAACTGGACTTGGCAACCGCGGAGAAATCATCAAAGTTAAAGATGGATACGCACGCAATTTTCTTCTGCCGAAGCGATTGGCGGTTCAGGTGACCAGCGGCAATTTGAAACAAATTGAGCTTGAAAAAAAGAGTTGGGCGCTTAAGAACCAGAAAGAAGTTGAAGCCGCAAATGCACTGAAAGACATTATTGAAAAAATGACCATCAGTGTTGCAAAAAAGGCGGGTGAATCTGAAGCTTTGTTTGGGTCCGTAACGAACCAGGATATTGCGGACGTTCTGGCAGTTGAAAAACTGGAAATTGACAAGAGGAAGATTGAACTTCCCGAACCCGTTAAGAAACTGGGAACATTCCCGGTTATCATCCACCTTCACCCGGAAGTAAAGGTGGAAACAAAGGTGTGGGTTGTTAAAGAATAGTTGATTTTTGTCGCACTGAAAAATAAGAGCCGCCTTTTGGGGCGGCTTTTTTATTTCCTATCGACTGAAAAGGAACATTGCGTTCAGGATAAAAAGAAGCACAATCGCAATACCATCCCAGCGAATCCGGCTCTGTACCCGGTACTTGAGAGAAATTATTGCGATCGAAACCATGAGCATGAAAACAAAAAATGAAAAATAGATATGTATTCCCACATCTGCAAACATATTCCCTTTATACACCAGTGCTGAAATCCCCAGAATCGCCATGTTGAAAATATTACTTCCAAAAACATTGGCGTACGCCATGTCAATCTTCCTGAGTTTCACAGCACTGAATGAGACAATCAGTTCAGGAAGAGAAGTCGCAACGGCCAGAAACATTTGTCCAACAAATGTGCGACCCAGAAGAACCGTGCTCTTTCCCAAATTAAACGGCGTAATAGCGATCCGGTCACATATACCTGTCATCAGGTAACCGGCTACAACAATGATAACTGAGAAAAATAGAAACTTTACGTAGATTGAAGACAATTTCCGAAAGTAAAAAGCAGGACGAACTCTTTCTTCATTCATCATCTCTTTTCTCTCAAAACGGTAATGGACAGCCATCATAACCAGATAAGCCGCAATGAGCAACATTCCGGAATATCCGGCTTTCAGAACAACCAACATTCCGGCAAGTGCAGCCATTGCAATTCCCATGGCACCTGAAAGAACGTTTCTTACATGGCCTTCGGTCCGAATTTTCCATCCTATGCTAATCAGGATCAGGCCGATGATCAGCGTGTTGAAAATGTTTGAGCCTATCATATTCCCAAACACGAGTTCCGATTGACCTAAGGTTGCTCCAGTGATGGATGTGGACAATTCCGGGAGCGACGTAATCGCCGCAAGAAGGACAAACCCCACGATATTATGGCCAAACCCGGTTTCCTCCGCAATCGTGTCTCCCAGACAGGTGAGTTGATACCCGGCCAGAACTGTCAGCACCGCCAGAACGCTGAAGATTCCCATCAATTGCCACATATTGAAATCCCCCCGCTTAATCCATCCGTCTCAAATACCTCCACTTCCCTTACCTCACACCCCAGGCTGGTCATACTTTCCGCTATAAATTGAGCGATATGCTCGGTAGAAGGTGTGAATTCGCGAAAATAAGGAAGCCGATTCAAGTGCTGGTAGTCCAGACCCAGCGTTTCCCCATAGTGTTTGTGGGACGCCACAAAGAAGGCTTCCAGGGAGTGGAAAAACTCCATGCCCTTCGTCTTTTCGCTGTGGGGCTTCATTTCTTTTCCTCCTCAGGTTCGTCTCTGACAATTTCAATTGCTTTTTCCAGAAAGCCTTGAAGAGTCCCATTGGACATGAACAGGAGAAGGTCTCCCGGTTCAATGGTTTTCCGAATCAGCGTCTCTTTATCTACATCCCTGGCCAGACCAATGACTTTTTCCATCTCTGTCCCGATTTCGCGAAATTCAGTCCTGCCTGCCAGTATTCTTTTACTTTCCGGTAACGGAAGAAGGAAGGCAATATCTGCAAGTTTTAGAGATGAAATCAATTCCTGTCTCATCACTCCCCTTCGCATTGTATTGCTGGCCGGTTCAAAAAATGCCACAATCCGCTTGTCCGGAAACACCTCTCTCGCCCCACGGATAGTGGCAGAGACCGAGGTCGGATGATGTGCGAAGTCTTCAATCACCAGGGTTCCTGTGGCCGTATTGAACGCACGTTGTTCAAACCTTCGTCGAACACCGGGAAAGCTCTCCACAGCCGCTTCCAGGGCCTTCACAGGGACACCGAGCTCCATACATACCGAACATGCGGCCGCAATATTCATTGCATTATGCCGTCCGACAAGACCAGTCTCTAAGGAGAGTTTTTCATTCTTTACTTCAATACTCAGATGCATTTTATCGGCTTCATATCTGAGAGATAAAATACGGTTGCAATTTGTCTCGCCAAAACCAAAAGTAGAAAATCTGGAATGGGAATGCGATTTCAAGTTCACTACTCTCTCATCCTCTCCATTGCCGAATATCACCGCGTTTCCTGCAGTTCTTCGCAATAGGAAATGAAAAGACTTTTCAATATCGGAAACAGAGTCAAAAATATCCGCGTGATCGAATTCAATCGCGTTAATTACGAGAAAATCAGGAGAGAACTTGAGGAACTTAGCCGTCTTATCAAAAAAAGCAGTGTCATATTCGTCTCCTTCCATCACAAATATTTTACTGTTCGCTGACCAGAAGAAACCACTTTCCTGTCCCTTTAGTACGCCGCCGAACATGCCGGAAGGGTTTAAGCCACATTCTCTCAGAATATGTACAACCAGGGCCGTAGTGGTTGTTTTCCCGTGTGTACCGGTAATCATGATGAGTTGACGGTTTTCAATGAAAACATCCCGCAGTAATTCCGGAAGGGAACAGAAGGACTTATGTCTATTCAGAATCTCTTCCACTTCCACATTTCCCCGTGGAATTGCGTTTCCGATTACAAACATATCTGGACTGTCCGTGTTTGAAATGTCAAAAGGTTGAATTGAGATACCCTTCCCTTTCAGTACCTTGCTCATCGGGGGATAAATTCCTTTGTCCGAGCCAGTAACCTTGACGCCTCTCTCCTTTAAACCGATGGCTACGTTGCCCATGGCAGTACCACAGATTCCGACGAAATGGACATGACGAAACTGAAGCCCGGCGGTATCCTTCATCATTCTTTATCCAGTCTCAGGCTTCCGAGACGGCCGTGGAGAAGTTTCAGGAAACTGGGAAAATAGAAAAGGGAACTGGCCCAGCAGAAGACAACGCCAAGAATGCTTGTGAAGCCCAGACTTACAAATCCCTCAAAATGACCGATAAACAGGGAGCCGAACCCGAAAACAGTCGTAATTGAGGTCAGCGTAATAGCCTTGCCTGTATGTATGATAGTTTCAGCAATATCACCGGTCTTGCCGGCAATAAATCTGTCCAGAAGGTGAATTCCGTGGTCAATACCAATTCCGATGATCATCGGCGTTGCCATAAAGTTGTACAGGGTAATGTTTTGCCCGGACAATTTCAATACGCCCAGCATCCATATAATACCCGACACCAACGGGAAAAAGGATAATGACGTTTTCAGCAGGCTCTTCTGATGGACTGCCACGATAGCAAACACAAAGAACAGAGAAAGCAGCGTCGCAATATAAAAATTCTCCCGGATCAGTCTTTTGATTTCATTTACCATAATTTCGATTCCTGTCAGATAACTCCCGTTCCATTTCTGGCGCGTTAAAAAATCGTTTATACGCTGAACAAGAATCCCCATCTTCTGTTTGTTCCAGGTTTCAACCTTCGGGTAGATGCTGACAATTATCTTCACACGCCCGTCCCGTTCGTGTATCAACTTTGAAAAAAGCGGTGCCATTGGAGATTGAAGAACTTCCCGGAGGGAAAGTGGATCTTTAATCTTCAAACTCCTCGCCAATGCATCCACGTAAGTAGAGCAGGATTCATCGCAGACCATTCCGGCCTCATCGTAATCCCGTTTGAACCGCTTTTCAATGGCTGTGGGAATCGTTTTTGAAGATAGGTATCCGATATTGTTTAACTGCTTATCCATTGGCGGAACAATGGAATATATGGATTCCACTTTCGCAATGTCCTGGGTACTCAGATACGATAGTAGCTTTTCATATCGGCTTGACAGTTCCTTCTCATTTTCCGCCGATAATATGAGGGACAATGCCCGAAAAGAGGCTTTCAGTTTCGCCGTGATTTGAGTCTGCAGCCGAATGGCGGGATTTGTTTTACTCCGAAGGTGCCGCATGTCTGTCGTGAATTTCAATTGTGTGGCTGACAGAAAAAGTACAACTGTAACAATTGTCAATACAGTAAACATTAACTTGTAATGACGGTCAACTATACTATGAAACAAATGGAGCCCAAAAGTTGCCAACCCCTTCGGTTTATATAAGTTCCGACGCATCAGGAACATCAATGGGAGAACCGTGCAAACCGCCAGTAATGTGCAGAGAATCCCGAGGGAAGAAATGATTCCAAATTCCCGAAGACCACGAAACGAAGATACGCCCATTGCCGAGAAAGCCGCCGCAGTTGTCAGCGCTCCGGCAATTGTTGATGCCCCGGTTTCTGACATGGTTTTATTCAGAGCCTCCCGAACATCCGTCTGCTGCAGTGTTTCGTCGAGAAAACGTGAATAGATATGAATGGCAAAATCAATTCCCAGCCCGACAATAATGGCCGCGCTGACTGAGGTCAGTATGTTCAATTTCCCCACTATGAAGTAAGCCAGCCCAAATGTCCACAGTTCACCGAGAAGCAGCGGAACCACCGCATAAAAAATAGAAAATGGATTTCGATATGCTACAACAAAGGTCAGGATGACAAGAAGAAAAGAAAGCAGAAACGTGGACGTCATGTCATTCTGCATTACTTCCCGGTCAAAATAGGTAATGGCGTGGGCGCCGGTAAATCTCGCAGTTAAAGGACATGGCTCATCCAGCTCATCATGATAGGCTTTCATAGCGGATTTTCTGGTTTCGATGAGAAACCGCATTACACTCTCTGTGTACACCATGTTGTCTGCACTGTCAGTCGGCTTCAGAAATGCCAGCAAAAGAGTATGGTCCTTTGATGAGTAATACCCATCGGGAAAATCAAGGGCATACTTCCCTTTCATTTGTGAAGAAAGAGAAGAGAGCATCCCCAGCAATCCCAGCGGATCCTGTTCCACGAGCAATGAACTCCCGGTTCCGGTCTCGAGAAGTTCCCGGTTTCTGAAGATGATTGATTTCATGTTTTCAGGCTCCACCCTGTTCACAAAGGCAGGCAATTCCTTTTCAGGAATCAACAGACTCACATGGCTCAGGAAAAAAGGATTAAAGATGAGTTTCAATTTTCCTGACAGATTGTAATCCACACCATGGAGGAGTGTTTCGTATCGTTTGTCGTTTTTCAGAGTTTCCATGAAGATGTCCAGAAACATTTCCTCATTCTGTACATTTCCGTCCGGTTGTTGGACAGCAAGAACTATATCCTCCGATACCCCGAAATCTTTCACCACGTGAAGGTAATTGCTCACCTGCCGGTTGTGTACCGGCAACAGATCCGCAATAGAATTCGAATAAGTGAGACGACTGATTCCGTAGCCGCATATAACAGTAAATGCCACAATCCCTGCAAATATCAGAAGCCGATGTGCAATAAGGAATTCAACCCAGAACTTCGCCATTCGTCTCATATCCTGATTTTACCATTCTCCAGGCGCAAGCTAAACAGTAAAAAATAGAAACCTTTCATTTGTCAAGTGGCCGCAAATGTGCTGAAATATCATCAGTTCAGTCGGAAGGAGTTATCTATGGGAAGGAAACAGCCCCGAATTCAGCGCACCATTCTTACCTGGATGATTGTATTAACGATTGTTCCTATTTCTCTTGTTTCTTTCCAGGGATACCACTGCGCGAAACAGGCACTGGTTGAAACTCAGAATGCCCATCTGCATTCTGTTCTCTCCGCAAAGAACATTCAGTTGGAGCGGATTCTGGATGTTGTTCGATCCGACCTTCACCTTCTTTCAATTTTATCGTTTACCGGTATTCCTGAGCCTGACAAGGGCTCTTGCCAATCTCCGTCCTGCACCTGCAATCCCCTGTCTGAAGCTCTCGGAGAAAAATCCTATTACAGCAACCTGATTGCTTTTGATTCAAACTGGCACGTCATTGGCAGTGCGCTCCCTCTTAAATCTCACGTGCTTCCCGGAGAATTCAAAACAACTCTTGAAATGACAACAGCCGGGCTTGTTTTTTCCAATCCTGTCAACAGTGGAAACGGCGCTGAAATTCTTACCGGCTGTCAGTTGACGGCCCAACCCGGGGGCAATCGCGGTTTCATCACAGGTGTCCTGAACATTGGTGCTATTGTGAAGCCGATTCTTTCCGACCTGACCGGCATTGGAACAGCGGGCCGGATAATTCTCGTATCCAAATCCGGAAAAATGATGCAAATGAAAAAGGGTAGTGTCTATCTTCGTGAACCGGATCAGATGGCCCGGGTTTTGTTGAATCGCATTCCTGAAGAAACAGCCAGTCCTGAGGTACTAACCTTTCCGGATACAGGCAAAATTCTGGTATCCAGCATGAAAATGTCAACGCTGAACTGGCGTATATTTCTGATAACTTCTTATTCAGATACTTTTAAATGGCTCAACATCCTCCGAAATAGAGCAATTGTAACTTCTGTCATAGTTTTTGCACTGGTTCTGTTTCTTGCAGTAAAAATGGCAGCCGGTATCTCCCGGCCCCTTAAAATACTGTCGCGAACCGCCAACAGCATCACTTCCGGCCAGGTTACAAACCGCGTACCTGCCCTTCCTGGAAGAGAAGCGGCAGACCTGGCCCATGCTTTTAATCGAATGATGAACAGCTTGAATACCCTTCAACAGAAATTGGCACATTCCGCGTCATTGGCGGCAATTGGCGAACTCAGCTCAAGCATTGTCCACGAAATGAGAAACCCGCTTTCTTCCATCAAGATGAATCTGCAGGCACTCAGTGAAAAGGTTAAGAACGACTCGGATTATCTGGAACTTTCTGAAATTGCCCTCTCGCAGGCGGCCAGATTGGAAACCATGCTGACCGAACTTCTGGACTATGGAAAACCACTGGAACTGAGTCGCATTCCTTTCAATATGGATGATTTTATTAAAAGTTGTGTAACACAGGCCCTTGCACTGGCCACAGAAAAAAATGTAAATGTCCGAACAGAAATCCCCTCCCCCGATACATCAATCTCCGGTGACAGAGAGCTTCTGTTCCGGGCGGTTGTCAATCTGCTTCGAAATGCAATTGAAGCCACACCTGCAGATAAAACTGTTACATTTTCAGTTCAGACGGAGACAGGATCCATCTCGTTCATAATTGAAGATGAAGGGTCCGGTATCCCGGCAGGAATTAGGGAAGAAATTTTCAAGCCATTCATCACCAGCAAGGAAAACGGAACGGGTCTGGGATTGGCCAATGTAAGGAAGGTCGCCCGACTCCATGGCGGGACGGTTACTGCTGAAAACATGGCAACTGGCGGGGCACGTTTTGTAATCCGCATCCCTCAGGAGGAGCAACAAATATGAGTAAAATTCTTGTAATTGATGACGACAAGAGCATTTGCCGCTCCCTTCAGCTCCAGTTGAAACAGCGAGAACACGCCGTTGAAACGGCGCAAACAGCGTCCGCCGGCTCTGCACTATTCTACAATTCCTCTCCCGACCTCATCTTTCTGGATGTGACGCTCCCGGATGCAAACGGCCTGGATCTTCTTTCCGAGTTTCAGGAAAAAGCGCCGTTAACACCCGTAATTATGATTACCGGCAGGCAGGATACTTCGCTTATCATTGAGGCAATGAAACGAAACGCACTTGACTATATCCGAAAGCCTCTCAATATTGACGATGTACTCATTGCAGTTGAAAAAGCGCAGCTTCAAGCATCAAAAAATTTCGCTGTCGTTTCCAATGACGCAGAGTTTTCAGCTTCTCCCTACAGTATTATTGGTGCCAGTCGGGAAATGCTGGAGGTCATCAAACAGGTGGGAAGGCTCTCACAAAATTCTTTTCCTGTACTGATTCAGGGGGAAAGTGGAACCGGAAAAGAATTGGTCGCCCGGGCGCTTCATTCAGCGTCCACTCCCACTGAACCATTTGTGGCTGTAAATTGCGCGGCAATTGTTCCCACTTTACTTGCATCCGAATTATTCGGTCACGAACAGGGTTCTTTTACGGGGGCAAAGGGAAGACGGATCGGGAAACTGGAATTTGCGGGGAAAGGCACCTTTTTTCTGGATGAAATCGGAGAGATTCCTTCCGATTTTCAAGCTCAGTTGCTTCGGGTTCTGCAGGAAAAGATATTTGAGCGAGTCGGCGGAAACCAGGCTGTCCCGCTGCAGGCCCGTGTCATCGCCGCAAGCCACAGTGATCTTCAGAAAAAAGTCAGAGAAGGAACATTCCGGAAAGATCTGTTCTACCGTATTTCGGTAGGTGAAGTAATCATTCCACCGCTTCGTGCAAGGCCGGATGATATTCCTGTTCTGGCAAATCATTTTCTTCAGAAGCATGCCCTTTCCACCCATAAACCCGTTTCGGGAATTCAACAGAAAGGCCTTGACGTACTCATGGAGCACGGCTTTCCGGGTAATGTCCGGGAACTGGAGAATATCATTGCCCGGGCACTGATTCTCTCCAGCACAGGTATTCTTTCAGAAAGCGACATCGCAAATGCAATTCGTTCAGATGGAAGCAACAAAATCCCGGGGCGAATCTTATCTCTTTCTGAAGTTGAAAAAAACCATATTGAAACTGCCCTCGAGTTTTACAAATGGAACATCAGCCAAACTGCACGGATACTTGAAATTTCCCCCACAACCCTTCGAAAAAAAATATCGGATTACAAAATTAAGAAACCTAAGAAGTAAGCAAAAGAACGGCAAATAACAAAAAAAGGGAGGCATTCTGCCCCCCCTCATCAAATTTCATTTCACCACGAAAGCATTACAATGAATCAAACACCTTTTGTGCTTCTTCCCTGCCTTCAAATTGAGGAAATTTCGTCAGCAGGTCACCCAGGATTCTTTTGCCATCTTTTTTGTTGTTCGTAGACAGATAAAGTCCGGCGAGGTTTTTCAGATAACCGGCATCCGCTTTCAACCCCTTTGTGTAGGCAAGGTTCAAGTATTCTGCCGCCTTTACATTATGTTTCAGCGCCATTTCTGTCATTCCATACACGTAAAGAAAATTCACTTCATTCAGGTATTTTTTCTGCTGGTTCCGATAGCGGTCAAAAAAAGCTTTCGCTTCCTTGAATTGATGCAGGTTATAATGACAGACTCCGCTTAAGTACACCGCACTCAGGTTATCCGGTTTTTGGCTCAGAATGGGCTTCAGATAAATCAATGTCTGATCAAATTGATGTTTGCTGAAAGACAGTCGGGCCATTGTCATGCACAGACCCGGATTCTGCTCTCCAAGCTGAAATGCTTTTCCAAGGGACTGGTATGCATTTGCATAGTCTTTCTTTTTCAGATAGATGTTTCCCAGACTTACGTAAACAGAGGATAAATCCGGATACTGGCCTTTTACTTCAATCAACAGTTTCTCCGCATCATCCGCTTTTCCAGCTTTCAAGAACTTGTCAGCTTTCGCAAGTTTCTTTCTTGTTTTCCTGTCCAGCTCAATAAACTTGTCCAGAATCAAATCCTGTACATGGAAAAGATCCCCGACCGCCTTGTCTATACGAAGCGGCATCTGTGTCTTCTTAAAGCCTTTCTGCCCCTTGACAATGAGAACATAATCTCCGGGAACCGGAATGCCTTCCATCTTATAGTATCCATTTTTATCCGTTTTTGCCCAGCCCACTTTCTTCAGATTTTCCACATTTCGGCTGTCCGTACTTACTGACGCCACATTGCTTCGGCCCCATCCGGGAGAAACGGAACTGCTGTTCCCTCCCAATGCGTCCCCACTGTGCTCAGAAACACCCCCGGACACAAGCTCCCGCAGCTCCACCATGCAATCAGCGACCGGATTCCCGCCCCGGGTCATCACCTTCCCCTCGATTGAAACATAGTCAAATTGCTGATAGAGTTTTTGTCCCAGTAACGGGACAGTCAGAATAGCCACAAACAGTAAAAGGTTTCTCATCTTTCCCTCCTGAAACGTTCAAGTTCTCTCAAAAGAGCGAACCGAACATGACACCTTAATTCTCTTTTTACGGGATTCAAAGAGAATTGTATGTCTCCTCCACCATTTTCCGTCCGTTAAACTGCTGAAATTTTTCCAGTAACTCTTTCAGAATGACCTTGGCTTCAGATTTTTTATTCTGCTTCAGATAAGCATTTGCCAGCGTTTTCAGAAAAGCTGGACTGGCCCGCCAGCCATTTTTATATGCCTTGCTCAACAGATCGGCAGCATTTCCATAGTGCCCCAATGCATCCTCTGTCATTCCATATACGTACAGAAAATTTACATCATGGTTTTCTGCGCCCTTAATCTCCGCATATTTTGAAAAATACGGTTCTGCCTTTTTGAATTGTTTCATATTGAAATGGCTGAGCCCACCAAGGTACAGTCCCATCAGATCTTTTGGATTTGACTCCAGAAATACGTCTATGAATTCAGCACTCTGATTGAAATCCTTCATCGAAAAGGCAATCTTTGCGGACGTCATGCACAAAGTAGGATTCTTGTCTCCCAGATCAAACGCCTTTGAAAATTCCGCAAGTGCGCTTTTGTAATTTTTCTTCTTCAGATGAATGTTGCCCAAGCTCACATGGACCTCACTCAGGTTGGCATTTCGGTCATTTGCCTCCAGGAGTAACTTTTCAGCTCCGTCCAAATCACCCTTTTTCAACAAACGGCTGCTTTTCTTCAACAATTTACGGGTCTTTGAATCAATATCCTGATATTTGTCCAGAATCAAGGTTTTCACTGTCATTACTTTTCCATGCCCACTATCCACACTGATGGGCATCTGGGTTTTCTTGAATCCCTTTACCCCCTTCACTACAAGAAGATAGCTGCCCGGTGATGGAATACCATTGATCGAAAACTCTCCCTTTTCATCTGTGCGTCCCCATCCGGCCTTATCCAGTTTAGACACATTCCGCGAACCGGTGCCGATAACGTCCACTTCACTGCCCCCCTGGTTGACGGTGCGAATCTCAACCAGGCACTTAACAACCGGGTCTCCCCCACGGCTCACCACTTTGCCGGTTACAGTCACATAATCAAATTTCTGATACAGGTTCTGCCCCAGAGCTGAGATCACTGTGACAAGCAAAATTGCCGTGATACATATTGATTTCCTCATTCTTGTCTCCTCTAAAACAATAAAAAAAGGGGGGTTGCCCCCCCTGCATTTATTCCACTTGCCCTTAGAATTTCAGGCTTGCACCGAAGTAATAAGAACGCGGCATTGTATAACTCGTATACTGTCCAAATGTGTCATACGCTTCGTCCATAACCGGCGCGTGGGTGGTTACATAGTCCGTGTACGCCTGTGTACCAGGTGTCGCGGTGGTGTCATAGTGACCAAAACCGATCGTACTGTCCACGCCGATAGCAGAGCGGACATTCAGGAAATTGAAAATATCGGTGTAGAGGCTCAGTGACATCTCCTGCCAGAGCTTGAAATTAAACTGGTATTCAAGGTGCAGATCTGCCCGGCTCCAGGACGGCAGTCTGCGGGTTCCTCTCTTTTCATAGAAGGGATACTGGTAATCAGAACCGGAACCCGGGATTTCATCGGCTACTTCCATCACTGCAGCCCAGGCACCTCCGGTGAGGAACTGATAACTGAGGCCCACGGTGAAATTATCAAATGTGTAAGAACCGTTGAACTTGAACATGTGTGGATGGTCGGTACCGAGCTTTCCATACCAGTTGAACACGTCGTACACAGAATCCAGGTATACCGTTGAGTTATCCGCTGTGGAATACCCCTTCGTGCTGGAGAATGTATACGAAGCAAGGAACTGGAAGCCGTCATCCGACAACTTTTTCTGAAGAGTCAGTATGGCAGCCTTGTACTCACGCCAGTCGCCGTTTACTGTCTGGAATGACCAGACGCCATCGGCATCAAAATCTGAATCTTCGTAGGTGTCTTTCCACTTACGGTCCCAGAAATTGATCCCCGCGGACATGTTGGGTGTCAACTGCTTTTCATACCCAATTGTAAATTCATCCATATATGCCGGGTCAATCGAGCCGAGAATCTGCGCGTCTCCAGCATTGCCATAGGTATTGGTCCGGTAGAATGTCCAGAGTTCCGGATGATCCACCGGGTTCATCGCCATCCAGTCATTATGGTTACTCCAGGGCTGACCATATTCGCCGCCCAGAAGGTCGGCAGGCCAGATATAGTAATTGTCCCGAGTGTACAACTGACCGGGCTGGCTGTTTGTGACGACCCAGTTACCAGTCGCATCGTAGTAACGGGAGTAGGACCCGTGGATACTGTCTCCGTCCAGGTCATAGGCAAAGCCAATTCGAGGAGAGAACGTGTCCCCGAATTTGTTCTTAACAACTTCCGTATGCTCCAGGTTTTCCAGTTTTAATTCTTCGGAACGGAAACCGAGGTTCAACGTCAACCGGTCCGTCACTGCCCATTTGTCCTGCGCAAAGATTGCTTTATATTTTTCATAGGTGGTAGCAAAGGGCCGATCATCGTGGTATGCATAATAATCGACTTCATTATACTGCGGAAACCATGACACGCGATAGCCGCCGTTCCAAGCGTAGGACCTTGACCCGTATTCTGAATCACGGGTTTCCAGACCGACTTTGAGGTCGTGTCCGCCCCAGCTTGTATCCATGAACTTGGACCATGTCACGCTGTATGAGTCAAACTTACGGGTGGATAGGTACCGGGTATTTGCCACACCGTTGCTTGACAGATAATAGTAACCGGCGCCAGCCCAATACCAGAGCATAAACGGATTCTGTGGCGTGGTCCACTGGTCATTGACCGGGACCTGGTTCAACGGGCTGCTATTTTTCTGGTACTTGAAGGTGAGGAAAGAATCGTTGCTCATCACCCAGTTCCATTCAAAATATCCCACATGGCCGCCCTGTTCCTGAGTTACCTGAAAAGGGTCTTCATAATTGGTGTAGTTCCGATAGGCCGCGTTGGGGAAACTGATGGGGTCTTTACTGTAAAAGGCCTGGAAACTATGGTTTTCGTTGAGCTGATAGGTCAGCTTGATTGAAAAGTAATGACCGGAGTAGGACGGTTCAATCTGTTCCATTGTAGACTGATCTTGATTGTTAAAATCATCTATGCTTGAGTAATGGAAAGATGCCTTTGTTTTGTCACGGGTTTCATAGGCCACAAAGAACCACAACTTATCCTTGATGATGGGACCACCCAGGGTCAGGGACCAGCGGTCTTCTGACGTATATTTTGTGGAGGCAGCCGGGTCACTACCAAATGTCTTTCCGCTGGCTTCGCTGTTCCAGTCAATATTGGATGCCAGATACCGGACACTGCCATGGAACTGGTTACCACCGGACTTTGTGACCAGGTTGACCACCGCGCCCTGTCCACGACCGAACTCGGCACTGACGCCGCCAGTTACCACCTGAACTTCGTCAATTGTGTCGAAGTTAACAGCTGCGCCCCAGGTATGGGTCAGCGGGTCGGTGGTGTCCGCACCATCCACCATATAAACATTATCAGTGGATGAACCACCGAGCATAGTCGGATTGTTCCCCTCAATGGCGCCCGGCATAATGGACATGACGGCCTGATACTGACGGTCATTTGTGATTTTGTTAATAAATTCCGAAGTTACATTTGTGGATGTCGCACTACTTGTGGTATCCACAAGGGGCGCCTCCGCCGTTACCACAATCTCTTCGGAAACCGTGGCCTCTTTCATCTCAACATTAATCGTAATGGTAGTACCCAGCGGAAGGGAGATATTCCTCCGCACGTCGGGGCTGAAGCCGGACAATGTTGCATCCAGCTGGTAGTTCTTTCCAGCCGGGATCAAATTAAACCGATACGTGCCCTTTTCATCAGAGACTACGGCACGCTGGCCCATCAAACTGGGACCAGTGAGCTTCAGGGTGACGCCGGGAAGCGCATTACCGCCTACCGTGACCTTACCAGTCAGAACACTATATTTTTCCTGAGAAAAACCAAGTGTAGCAATCACCAGCATGATAACCCATACAAACTTTTTCATACGTTTGACCTCCATAAGTAATTATTAGTTACATTTGTAACACCATAAAGTAATTTCCCTATTCTTCCTCCTTTCAGTTTTATTGAAACTTGACAATATTCTTACACAAACCTTCATGTCCTGTCAACACATTTTGACCTTGGCATCCCCCCATTTTTTTAAGCCACCT
>CBEUWV010000010.1:0-17251 GCA_965546895.1 uncultured bacterium | reverse complement strand
GGCCAACTCTCTTTCTTGTTCCCTTTCTGAACCATCCACCATACACTTTTCACTGTTCACGGCAGCTTTGCTGCCACTCTTGGCCATTTACTCAATTTCTTACTCAAACTCAAACTTAAACTTAAACTTATCTGGTCTTTCTTTTCTTCCGAATTATGCTAAAATTCATTCAACATGATAGAGATAGAAATTTTAGACGGCAAAAACTGGGTTTTGAAGTCCTTCAAGGGTGATAAGGTAACGATTGGCAGATCAAGAGATAATTCCCTTTCTTTGAGGGGGATGGGGATTTCAAGAAACCACGCGCTTTTATATTTATCAGATAATCATGTATTTGTTCGTGATCTGGATAGCAAGAACGGGACCTATGTTAATCAAAAGCGGATAGCGGAAACGGAGCTTCAACCCGGTGATGTTTTGGAAATTGGTCCAATAAGCCTGAGACTCCGTCCGGAAATTCGTAACCCTTTACTTGATGAAAGTACATTTGTACGGGACATTGGTGAACTGACTCACGGGGAAAAGGACCTTATCGATATTTTTGTCAAGATTGCAAATCTGCTGGCCGGAGAGCAAAACCTGGATGTGGTTGCGGGACAGTTACTGGACGCAATTGGTGACAGAATAAACTTCGACCGATCAATTATGATGTTGTGGGATTCAGAAATCAACGAACTTGTCCCGGCAGCGGTCCGTTCGGACCAGCCGGATTCCGGGATGGAAAAACAATTCTCATCCACGATTTCTGAAAAGGCGTTTCAAGAGAGGGTGGGTATTTTAACCAGCAACGCTATGATGGACCCCCGATTCACAGGTAAAGAGAGCATTATGATCCAGGGAATTCGATCCGCAATGTGTGTTCCGATGTGGGACAAAGAGAACACCATCGGAGTCATTTATCTTGACTCATTGATGAAGGAATGTGTGTATTCATCTGAAGATTTGAAACTTCTTTCTGTTCTCGCATCGTTCGCGGCTATCGGCATCAGCCAGATTCGCCTTGCTGCAAAGATGCGACAGGAAGTTAAATTGAGGCAATGGCTTTCGCGCTACCATTCTCCCGCTGTTGTGAGCCGTTTGATTACAGAAGGAACTACAGAGTTACAGTTGAAGGTGGAAGAGGCCGAGGTATCAGTGATGTTCTGCGATATTGTCGGGTTTACGCCCCTGTCGCGACGTCTGGCACCGGCGGAAGTTGCCTCACTGCTGAATTTGTTTTTCTCTGAGATGACCGACGTAATTTTTAAATACAATGGTACACTGGATAAGTTCATCGGCGATGCGATTATGAGTGTTTTTGGTGCACCAAATCATATACCGGATCATGCAGATAGCGCGGTTCGGTGTGCTGTAGAGATTCATCATAACCTGGAGGCACTGAACCAGAAATTGCGGGAGGACCGTCAGCTCGAAATTCGGATTGGAATAAACTCCGGCACGGTGGTGGCCGGCGATATTGGATCTGAGAAACGTATGGAGTATACGGTTCTTGGCGATACAGTAAATATTGCTTCCCGTCTTGAATCGGAGGTCTGTAAACCGGGTGCAATTGTAGTCGGACAGAGGACCTGGGATCTGCTGAAGGTACGGGATGGATGTAAAGAGGTCGGTGAGGCACAAGTTAAGGGAGTATCAAAACCAATTTCAGTGTACGAAGTAAACTGGAAGGAGATAAAGATCTGATATGCGATTTCTGAAAAGATTTATCAACCGGTTTTATATTCGCCATTCATTGATGTTTGTTACTATATTTCTTGCAATTGTACCGCTTATTTTTTCAGACTACATCCTGATTGGGATTACTCAGAGAAATTTGCTGAAAAACCAGAAGCAGACGCATAAAACAATCTCGGCCCTCATCGCCGCCCAGACCAAGCAGTTTATGAAGGTCGTGGATTCGAAGGTGGAATCGGTTAAGACTGCAATTCTGTTCAATTCAATCAACAGAGAGCTGAGCGACGTGATACCAGTCCTTGAGCAACGGAAAACGCTCGTTTCTTTTATGGATAATGCACCTGAGATTGACTATGTCCTGATCCAGAACGATTCTGATGTGCGAACGTTTGCGCTGAACACAACGTACAACGACCAGAAGGTGCTGGACAAAGAACTGGCCCCGATGATCACAACCTGCATTCAGGAAAATCGCGAGATCCGTTCCCGGCCCATTGTCCTTCGATCTATCTTTAAGATTTATATATTTTTTCTCTATCCGGTAGAAACGGCAAACGAGCGGGGCGTCATAGCGGTAGCAGTGAATATGGAGCGTCTCTTTGACTCCATCGAGGTAGAACTTCCGCCCGGATACAACTATTACATGGTTGGAAAGGACGGCACGATTCTCGGTTCCAGGCAGAAACCAATGGTTGGGTTCCCTTTTTACAAGAGCATGACGGACATTCTGGATCAGAAGGCAAGTGTGATTGAGCACAATCGTCAGCAGATTATTGTGTCCGGCACGTTGATTCCGGATTTTCAGACCATCGTTGTAACGTTTATTCCTACAAAAATTGCATACAGCCACATTCACAATATGAAGGTAAAAACAATCGGGTTTGGACTGCTGGCAGTTCTTCTGGCGATTTTGGCCAGTATCGTATTTTCTTCAGCAATCCATGAACCGCTCTCTGTGCTGATTGAAGCCACGGAGCAGATTGCTAAACGAAACTTTGCCTTGAGGGTAGACGCTGAAGGAAACAACGAAATTACACTGCTTGCCAAACGCACCAATTTCATGCTCAGTGAAATTGAAAGGTATGTGAAGCGCCTTGAATATCTGATTCGATATAACAAAGAGATGTTCATTTCCACCATCCGTGCGCTTGCTGCAGCCATTGATGCAAAGGATGAATATACACGTGGACATTCAGAACGGGTAACCAGTTATTCCATAGAAATCGGCAAAAGTCTGGGCTTGAACAGTGTGGAGATGGAACGGTTGCGCCTGACCGGGCTCCTTCATGATATTGGAAAGATTGGAATCGATGATAAGGTGCTGCGAAAACCCGGTATCCTTACAGAGGCAGAGTTTGATCACATGAAGTTGCACCCCGGTATTGGATACAGAATTCTGGAGCCGATTAAGGAACTGAAAGAGGTCGTAAATGGTGTTAAATACCATCATGAGAAATGGGATGGCTCCGGTTATCCTGAGGGGTTGAAAGGAGAGGAAATTCCAATGATTGCCCGTATCATTTCAGTGGCGGATACCTACGACGCAATGACGACCAATCGTCCATACCAGAATGCAATGAAACCGGATTATGTAAAAGAAAAAATACGGGGATTTGCTGGAGTCCGATACGATCGAAAGGTCGTAAATGCCTTCTTGAAGGCGTACGAGGCCGGCCGGATGGATCCCCGGGCACAGTAAGATATATTGAACAAAAATGGAGGATTAAATGATCAGTAAGATACTTATAAGCGCATTTGCAGGGAGTTTGATGCTGGCTGGCCTGGCATGCGCCCCTGCTGCGCCATCTCCTGCCAAAGTTAAGACAACTGTGCAGGCTGAACAGAACGATCCATTTATCATTCACAGCAAAGGCGTAATGCTGCTGCACCAGAAGGAATACAGCAGTGCGGCAGGTTATCTTAAGCGAGCAGCAGATGCGGAACCGGACAATGCCGCTTACTGGAATGATTTTGGACTGGCGATGAGCTTCATGGGAGAATTCAAAGTAGCCGAGTCGTCCTTTAAAAAGGCATTGAAGTTACATCCTGACCTGACGGATGCTCACAATAATCTGGGTATGATTTATACGGAGCAGAATAAATTGGACAAGGCGTTGGAAGAATATGGGAAAGTCATTCAGGATAAGACGTACCCAACGCCCTACTTTCCGTATTTTAATATTGGTTTGTTGAAATTGAAGCAAGGTCAGAAAGAATCCGCCCAGATGGCATTTGAACAGGCGATCCGGTTGAAGCCTGATTTTTACAGGGCTTACGCTGAAGTAGCCTCGCTCTATGCGGATAAAGGACAGTATGGAGATGCATACAACGCTGTGAAAAAGGCTCAGAAGCAGTTTCCGGATCAGCCAGGTTTGTTGTTGCTGGAAGCCCGGTGTCAATATAATTTGAAGCACTATGGTGAGGCACAGCGTATCCTCACGAAACTATCGTTGCTTTATCCCGATCAGAAGATACGGGAGGGTATGGATAAGCTGAAGAAAGAATTGACAAAAAAGATGTTTCTGGGAGATTGATATGAAGATTGAAGAACGCTTTCAAGATGTCCTGGAAAGGGCGAAAGGCCTTGGAGCAATCATGCTGCTGGATAAAGAGGGCGAAACGATTCTGATGGCCAGGAAACCGGATCTGGAAGATTATGACGTCGAACTGTTCGGGGCTCAGATGGCTGTCCTGCTTTCAAAAGAGATCGAAAAGAAGAATATGAACTTTCTGTTCATGAAAGGCGAGGGAGGCTCTTCTGCTACTCTGCTTTTAGAGCATCATTATTTCCTTTCCATGTATTTCACTGAACGTTCATTTGCCGGTTATGCGGAAAAATGGATGGAGGAACTGGCAACCCACGTGAATGAGGAGTTCTTTTAATGGGTTTTGTGGGCAAATTGAAAAAGGGCCTGACCAGGACCAGTGGCCGTCTTTCTGAAGGTCTGGGCAGGGTTTTTCTTGGCCGAAAAGAAATAGACGAAGGCGTGGCTGAGGATCTTGAAGAAGTGCTGATAGAAGCGGACCTTGGGGTTCGCGCGACAGAAGAAATCCTTGAAATGATTGCCGATAGAATGTCTCGGGAGGCGCTGAAAGACAAAAAATCTCTAATCAGTGCCTTGAAAGAAAAAGTTGGGGAAATGGTAATGATGCCGGATAGTACGCCGCTAATGGAGTGCCGGGAAAAGCCTCTGGTTGTCTTAATTGTCGGGGTAAACGGCGTAGGCAAAACCACGACTATCGGAAAACTGGGTAGTTTGTTCAAAGCCCGTGGAAAAAAAGTTTTGTTCAGTGCGGCAGATACCTTTCGGGCCGCGGCCATTGACCAGCTTGGCATATGGGCAGAGCGAATCGGGGCTGAACTGGTCCGGCATAAACCTGGTGCGGATCCATCAGCTGTGGCATTTGACAGTGTTCAGGCGGCATTAAAACGGAACTCGGATGTGGTACTGATTGATACGGCCGGACGCCTTCATACAAAAGATAATCTTATGGCCCAACTTGAGAAAATGAAACGGGTAATTGCGAAGGTAATTCCCGATGCCCCGCATCGGACGCTGTTGATTCTGGACGGGACAAATGGCCAGAACGCACTGAGCCAGGCAAGAGAATTTATGAAGAGTCCGGGATTTACTGATCTCATCATCACAAAACTGGACGGAACAGCGAAGGGCGGGGTCATTATCCCAATTATTCAGGAATTTCACGTTCCCATCGGGTTTGTTGGCGTGGGGGAACAGGAGGATGACCTGATTCCCTTCGATGCGGAAGAGTTCGCGGAGCTGTTATTCGCGGATTAGACAGGCAGTTAGAGGAATTCGCTGCCTTTGCAGGGAGGCTGAGATGAGACAGGCTGTTTTTGCCGGTAGTTTTTATCCGGCTGATGGGGCGGCCATTGTTGATTTCTTTAAAGGTGTTGTACCACCGCTCGAACCCGTGCAGGCTTGTGGCGTTATCTGTCCCCATGCCGGGCACATTTATTCCGGAAAAACTGCATTCAAGACACTTTCCGCAGTAAAAGTACCGGATCGGGTATTGCTACTTTGCCCCAATCACAGAGGCCTGGGAGAACCACTGTCGGTGAGCCCTGCGAGCGCCTGGGATACACCCCTTGGAGCTGTCCCGGTGGACATGGACCTGTCGGAGGACGTGGCTTCATTCCCCGGCGCTTCATTTGATGACGGCGCCCACAGGTTGGAGCATTCACTGGAAGTGCAGCTTCCTCTCTTGAAAATACTGAACCCGGACGTCGAAATAGTTGCTGTGTCCGTGGGAACCGGAGAACGGGAGCTATTGCAGAAGTTTGCCAGCCATATTGCAACACTGGTGGACGGAACAGATACCCTGCTTTTTGCCAGTTCTGACATGAGCCATTTTATTCCGGCTGATGTTGCGAAGAAGGCAGACGGCCTGGTGATGGATCGAATTTCTGAAATGGACGCGGAAGGCATGATGGATGTCGTTCTAAGGAACCGGATATCCATGTGCGGAATTTATCCCAGCTATGTAATGATGAATGCCTGCCTTGAAAACGGAGCTTCAAAGAGTGATATAATTGAATATACACATTCCGGAAAAGTAACCGGAGATGACGCCGACGTCGTAGCCTATCTGGGGGTGAGAGTATGGTAGAAGAATTTAACGATGAAACGAACCAAGAAACAGTGGATGCTCCCTATATCGAAAAAGAACTTGAGGTGTATGAAGAGACACAAAAACGGAACTGGATTCCGATATGGATTTTTATCGGAGTGATAATAATTGGAGGCGTTTTTGTCTGGTACTGGTATTTCTGGAACAAAGCCCCTGTAGCTTCGGTTGAGAAAAAGGTGAAAGTTGTAACTCCTGAACCGGTTCCCGAACCGAAGCCAGAAGAATCTGTGACATTAACTGAGAACCAGCAGAAATTCAATGAAATGTTCACTGGAGCATTGTTGAAAGAAGCATTGGCAAACACGGGTAAGGATTTTGACCTCGCAATGTTTCGAAACTTGGTTCGAATTGCAATGAACGCTGAATTCATCGGTAATCGTCCCGGCATCACCTGGGAAAAATGGCAGAAGGAGAAAGCAAAAGTTCAAAAGATGGCAAGAAGGGAACTTGCTAATCCAGCTTTTTTGAGCTTGCTCTGGAAGCAGTACCGTGGGTTGGTTATTTCGGCTGTAAAGGCCTCGGGAAAGTCTGACTCGGTAATGAACCTCTGTTCTAAAGCTATTCCCTATTTTTCCGGTGAGCTTTCACACAACCGGTTTGTTCAATTGAACAACTACTATAAAACAGATGCGAAATTGGAACGCGAAATTCAAAAGCGAAAATACTCAAAGGACGCTATCCATGCGCTTACGGAGAAACTGGATAAGAAATATCGTGCACTTAAGTCCGCCGGACTGAATGACGAAGACATTTATTTCTTTGAGTTTTCAATGCGTCGCATTAAAGAAGGGGGAAGAGAGCTGTCGAAGGCTTATGCAGACATTCTTCTCGACTTGAAAGAGTCTTTGTAACTATAATAAAATAAGACTTATTTATCGATCCGAACCAGTTTCCCGAGGACCACTTCTCTCAAGGCTTCCCATTCTGCGTTTTCGCGGGAGCACTGCCCTTCAAACTGGTGGATGGCCGCTCTTTCCTGAAAAAACTCCCGGTTTTCGCTGGTAAGGCGTTGATAGAGGATTTGTTTGGTATAGCTATTTCGCAGGGAAAGGAGCTCCATCGTGTCATCCATGATGGCATTTTCATGGCCCACGGCTCCCATAATGCCGGGCTTGGCATTTCCCTCCAGTTCTTTCCAACTCTTTACCATATTGTGTCCTGTCTCCTTTCACGGGTAATTATTTTGCAAGGCTTCATACTTTTCAGTATATAATGCGAAGGGAATAAAGAAAAGCGCACGGGAGAAAATATGACGGGAACTCTGGTAAATGCAGGGGCTGTTATAGCGGGAAGTATCGTTGGGCTATTGATTCATTCACGATTTCCTCCCAGAATTACCCGTATCGCTTTCCAGGGAATCGGGTTGTTCACTCTGTTCATTGGCATGCAGATGGCGCTGAAAACCCAGAATCTCCTCATTATGATTTTTTCAATACTGATTGGTGCAGTTACTGGAGAACTACTTGGACTGGAAACCGCAATTAACCGGATGGGTAACTGGTGGAAGACAAAAGTCCATTCCAGAAATGAGAAGTTTACAGAGGGATTGGTCACAGCCTTTCTTCTCTTTTGCATGGGTTCCATGACAATTCTGGGTGCAATTGAAGAAGGAATGGGCGGGAAAGCAGACCTGTTACTTGCGAAATCGGTTCTGGACGGATTTTCATCCATTGCACTTTCCGCTTCACTGGGAGCCGGGGTGTTGTTTGCAGTGGTCCCACTTCTTATTTACCAGGGGGGCTTGACTCTCCTGGCCGGACAGTTGGGAACGGTTCTGTCTCCCCCTGTCATAAATGAAATCACTGCAACCGGGGGACTGCTTCTCATTGGTTTGGGGATCAACATTCTTGAAATTCGTAAGATTCAGGTACTCAACATGATTCCGGCATTGTTGGTGGCGGGCGTGCTGGCATGGCTGCTCCATTGAGACAGACCCGGCGAAACAAGCGCAGAAATCAGCAATTTTTGCAGAGTTCCCATTGATGTACGGCAACCTTCCAACCTTAGAGATGTGACAAAATCGCTGTGAGAGCGCCCGTTGCGGTATTCCGGTTCCCGTGGAGGGTGTTTCAGCAGAATATCCATGTTTTCCAATGGTTCTCCCACATTCAAAACGGCGTGGTACAGCAACCTGTCCCGGTGCCAGTAGATGGATGATCCCAGTATTTTCTTTCTGCCAATGCAGATGTCTGATGTGCCTTTTTGGTTCAAATCTTCCACACCACAGGATTGAAGCGCGGAAATGATCCGCTGGTTGAATTCGGCGAAAAAGCGATGGGGAGACTGCAGTTTTATACCAGTCCTTACCGCGGCGATCAGTATGGTGTCAGGAGACAAGAGGACGGTTTCACCGCCGGAAGGGCGACGCATGACCAATACATTTTGTCTGACTGCCTCTTCAGGGAAGAAGGCGTGCTCTGGTCGACTGCCCCGTCCCAACACAATGATTCTTCTGTCTGGGACCCAGCACATGGCGTCCACTTCAGTTTCCCGGGAATGAAAGAACGCCAGATCAGGCAGAGAATAGGGCAAAACAGGGCAGTCCAGTATGGAATTTCCTTGAGCCGGAGTTGAAAGGGTGGAACTCATTTGTGGATTGCCTTGTCAACAGCCTCAAAACCTGCTTCCATGAATATCTCAGATACTGTGGGATGGGCATGAACTACCCGGGCAAGGTCATAGACAGTTCCTTCAATTTCCATGAGGGCACCTGCTTCAGCGATCATGTCAGTGGCGTGATCCGCTACGACCTGCACGCCCATCACTTCTCCGTATCGGGTTTCTGACAGAATTCGGACAAAGCCTTCGGATTGTCCTTCTGTCATTGCTTTTCCGTTGGCGGAAAGCGGGAACTCACTGATTTTGATATCCAAACCCCGCTCTTGGAGATCCGGAAGGCTGGGACCGATCTGGGCGATTTCCGGCGTCGTATACATGTTGACTGGAATTTTATCGAAATCCAGCTCGTTTTTGATTCCATGGATAAGGTTGATCACGTGGAGTCCCTCCGCAGAGGCAGCATGGGCAAAGCTGCTCTTCCCATTGACATCGCCGATGGCATAAATGCCGGGAACAGCGGTTTCAAGGTCCTGATTAACGGAGAGAAATCCGTTTTCAGTAGCCAGCCCCAATGGATTTTCCGGGACAACAGCCTTTCGTTGATAGCTGTTGATGAGGAGGCCGCAGGAAATGGATTCCCCATTTACGGTAATGGAATTGTCTGTCTGATTCGAAATGGTTCCGGTGAGAACTGTAACTTTCATTTTTTTCAGTTTTCGAACGATAAAATCCTGAAGAAATGGATCCAGGCTGTTTAGTAGTGATTCTTTCGGAGATACAATAGAAACGTTCTTATCAATTGAGCGGAAAAACTGTGCCAATTCAACCGTATGCGGTCCACTGCCCGCCAGCACTACAGAATCCGGGATCTCAGCAAGGGACAATAAATTCTGCAGATTTGTCCAACCCGATGTTGAATTTCCCGCAGGCAGTTCTGGTATCGAACCGGTTGCAATGATAATATGTCGGGTTTCCAGCAAACGATTGTTAACGGTAACCTGATTTGGTGTTACAATTTTCGCCTCTCCTTCAATCCGATCCACTCCGTTTTTCTCAAGGAGAAAACCGACACCACGGGTCAACTTGTTCACAATTCTGGTTGCACGCGCGGCTGCTTTGACATAATCAAAAGATATGGCTTTTTTGTCTATTCCGGCTACTCCAAAGGAAGCGGCTGTCTTAACTTTCTGATAAACTCGTGCACTTTCAATCAGAGCTTTAGTCGGAATGCATCCCCAATTGAGGCACATGCCTCCTACACCTGATTTGTCCACTATGGCAGTCTTGAGACCAGTCTGGCCAGCCCTTATGGCGGCAACATAACCGGCTGGTCCGGCTCCGATGATAACAACGTCGTAATTCATTTTATTTTCTCACTTACAGCAACATGGCTGCCGGGTCCTGGAGATATTCCATTATCTGATTGAGGAACCGGGTGCTTTCTCCTCCATCGACGATTCGATGGTCAACAGTCAGTGACAGCGGGAGGACCTTGCCTGCGACCACTGTCCCGTTTTCCACAACCGGTTTTTCAAACAGTCTTCCGATGCCCAGAATTGCAGCCTGAGGGGGATTAATAATTGGCTGAGCATGAAGACCCCCAATGGCTCCAAAATTGGTAATTGTAAAAGTCCCGCCTTTCAAATCAGCGATCTCCAGTTTGCGGTCCCGCGCTTTGTCCGCCATTTCCCGAATCCTGTCCGCAATTATTGACACTGAAAGCCGGTTTGCCTGGCGGATGACCGGTACGACCAGTCCTTCTTCCGTGTCAATGGCAATGCCAATATTGATGGCCTCCTGATAAATTATGACACCCGCGTCCATGTCCAGCTTTGCGTTGAGTACCGGGTGCCGTTCAAGGGCCAGTGCCACAGCCTTGACCGCAAATGCAAGGTAGGTGAGTTTGCGGCCCTCTGCTTCAAAGCGTGGTTTTTGCCGGGACCGAAAATCAACCAACCGACTGACTTCCACATCCTCAAACACGCTCATATGAGGAATTGTTTGCTTTGATATGGCCATATTGCGGGCAATTGCTTTCCGGATCTGGGAGAGGGGTTCTACACGTGTCCCATCGGGCTTAGTCGAGGTGTTGGACGCTGGCAATGTCGAAGGTTTAGTCGAAATATCTCGAAATCCGGCGACATCTTTTTTTGTTACCCGGCCGCCGGGACCGGTACCGGGAATCCGGTTGATATCCAGACCATATTCCTTTGCCATGGCACGTGCCACGGGTGTTGCAAGTGCCTTTCGCCTTGTCTTTTTCTCTTCCGGTTCAGCAGAAGTCGTTTGACCTTCCTGACTTGCAGGAAGGAAGGCCCCATTTCCGGCTACTTCCAGGGTGCCGACAACACCGAAATTCGCTTCTGCAACAACCTCGGCGGACGGGGAAGCTGGCTTTTCAGCCGCAATCTCCACTGCCACAGCTCCGGCAACACCCTCAATTTCAATCTCCACAAGAGGATCATCCACATTGATGATTTCTCCAACCTGTCCAAAACGGGCGACGATTGTGCCGGTTTTCGGAGAAGGGATATCAGCCACTACCTTGTCTGTTTCCATCTTGACCAACGGGTTTCCCTCCTGGATTGCGGAGCCTTTGTCGACGTACCATTCCAGGATTTTTCCTTCGCTAATGCCTTCACCGATGTCTGGGAATTTGAAAATATATCTCATGGCAGTCCTCAAAAGTCCATCAACTGGCGGATTTCGTAGAAAATCCGTGCCGGTTCGTGCATGTAGAAATTCTCTCCCTTTGGCAGGGGCATGACTGTGTCAAATCCGGCAAGCCGGCGGGGTGGCGCCTCCAGGTTGAGAAAAGCTTCTTCAGTGGCAATGGTGACGAGCTCGGATGCAACTCCGCATGTGGCAGCGGATTCTGTTACAGCCAGGACCCGGCCGGTTTTTTTCACCGACGTTGCAATCGTGCCTCGATCAATGGGGAAAATGCTTCTGAGATCAATCAATTCAACTGAAATTCCTTCTTTCCTGGCAAGCATTACGGCCTTCTGGCATTCCCGGATCATGGCACCATACGCAATCACCGTGATGTCTTCGCCCGGTTGAACCACTTTGGCGGTATCCAGAGGAATCGTGAAGCGTTTTTCCGGGACTTCCTGTTTGATTGCCCGATAGATTCTCTTGGGTTCCATGAAAATTACGGGATCTTCCGATTCAATAGCCGAAATAAGCAGGCCCTTTGCATCATAAGGAGTGGAAGGAATGACAACCCGAAGGCCCGGAATATGAGCAAAGATGGCTTCCAGGCTTTCAGAATGATGTTCCAGTGCCCGAATTCCACCGCCATAAGGCATGCGAATTGTAACCGCGGAGGTAAGCTTACCCCGCGTCCGGTTCCGGATCCGCGCCACATGGGAAATGATCTGGTTCATTGCCGGTAAAACAAACCCGGAGAACTGCATTTCTACCACGGGGTTGAGCCCTGCGGCCGCCATTCCGACAGCCGTTCCCGCAATTGCGCTTTCAGCCAGCGGGGAGTCGAAGACGCGACCTTCACCATACTTTTCCTGGAGTCCTTCTGTTACACGGAATACGCCACCTTCCAGTCCCGCGTCTTCGCCATATACAACCATGGAAGGGTCTTCATTCAATTTGATATCCATCGCATTGTTGATTGCCTGGACGAGATTCATGACCTTCATGCCTGTGCCTCCTTCCAGTTTGAGAACCGCTGATAAGCGGCCATTTGTCGGTTCAGAGTTTCGGGCATCTCAGCAAACTGATAGCGAAAAACGTCTTCAAGTGGATAGGGCGGGGCGCTTTCCACTTTTTGAAAGGCAACGTCCACCTGTTTTCCAAACTGTTCCACCATTGTCTTTTCTTCCTCTTCAGACCAGCGGTCGTTTTTCAAAAGAAATTTGCGAATTCTGCTGATGGGATCTTCCTTTTTTCTCTGCTCTTCTTCTTCCTTTGTTCGATAGCGGCCGGGGTCATCTGATGTTGTATGGGCCCCCGCACGATATGTAATTGCTTCAATGAGTACCGCTTGTTGCTCTTTTTCAGCGAAATCCCTGGCGGTTTTCATAGCCTGATAGCATGCCGCAAGATCATTCCCATCTATCTGAATACCATGAATGCCATAGGCTACGGACTTAACCGCGATTGATTCGGCCGCGGTCTGCCGTGAGACGGGACAGGAAATGGCATAGCCGTTGTTTTGGACGACAAAAACCACGGGAACCTTCCATACACCGGCAAAATTCAGTGCTTCATGAAAATCGCCTTCGGATGTGCCACCGTCTCCGCAGAATGCAAACACAGCACCGGGCTCCTTCTTGTACTTCAGTGCAAAACCAATTCCTGTGGCGTGGAGCAGCTGAGAGGCAATAGGTACTGAAACCGGCATCATATTGCTGGCATTTTTGAAAGCACCGCCATCTTCGAAGCCGCTCCAATAGAGGAACAGTTCATCGAGGGTGGCACCCTTGGCCATCCATGCTCCCAATTCCCGGTAAGCCGGAACCAGCCAGTCTTCTCTTTTCATAACGAGGCCAGCGGCTGCCGCAATTGCTTCCTGTCCGAGATTGGGTGGATAGGTATACATTCTTCCCTGGCGTTGAAATGAGACTGCCTTCAGGTCTACGGTGCGGGCAAAGAGCATTCGTTTCAGTCCTTCTTCGAGGATGGAATCGGCGTCTTTTGTAAATTCGGCCTTATTTGTCAATGTCCCCTGTGGATTGATAAGGCGAAATTGTTTTTTCTTAAGTGGGTCGTATTTGTCAAACATTCTTCCTCCCAGTACACGTGTTTGTTGTACGCTAAAACCTTACAAAAAAGGAAAGAAGAAGTCAAGAAGAAAAAAAGGTAAATTTTCCTTGAACATCTATCTCCTTATTGCGTATGATTATTAATAGGAACTCGAAGTTCTTGTTCAGGAGGAAGAAATGAAATATAGAAAACTTTTTTTGCTGGTGACGTTACTTTTAACCAGCTTATCTTTGAGAGGAGAGGAACCAGTGAAATACCATAAATTGACACCGGAAGAAGCCAGAGTCATTCTACATAAGGGTACGGAACGTCCCTTCAGCGGCAAGTATGATAAGTTTAATAAGAATGGCACCTATGTCTGTAAGCGTTGTGGCGCGCCACTTTACCAATCCAGCAGCAAGTTTGATGGGCATTGCGGCTGGCCCAGCTTTGATGACGAGATTAAGGGCGCGGTGAAGCGGGTTCCGGATCCGGACGGTCGGCGAACAGAAATTGTCTGTGCCAATTGTGGCGCCCACCTGGGTCATGTGTTCTTCGGCGAACAGTTTACACCGAAAAATACCCGGAATTGCGTAAACTCCATATCACTCCTGTTCATTCCCAAAGGCGAACCATTGCCGCCGGTAGTGAAGGAAACCAAACCCGACAGGGAAGTGGCGATCTTTGCGGGCGGTTGTTTCTGGGGTGTTGAAGCCTTGCTGAAAGAGAAGAAAGGCGTACTGGAAACAACAGTGGGCTACACTGGCGGGCATAAACCTCATCCCACTTACAAAGATGTCTGTTACACGAATACAGGTCATGCCGAAGCTGTGAAAGTCGTCTTTGATCCGAATGTGATTTCTTATCGGGAACTGTGCAGATATTTCTTTGATATCCATGACCCGACCGAATGGAACCGTCAGGGACCCGATGTGGGTGCTCAGTACCGCTCTGAAATTTTTTACACCAGCGATGAACAGAAAAAAATCGCGAATGAAACCATCGAGGAGTTGAAGAAAAAGGGCTATGATGTGGTCACAAAGGTACGAAAAGCCGGACGTTTCTGGAAGGCGGAGGAATACCATCAGGACTACTACGCAAAAACCGGGAAAACCCCCTATTGCCACTTCTTCACAGAACGTTTCTGAGTACCTTTTTCTCCTTATGCAACTTCAAGCTGTGACGGTTTGGGTGGCCTGATTGTGCTATACTTTTATGGTTATGAGATGGACACTTTTTATTGATGCGGATGACACGCTCTGGGAAAATTTCGCCTACTTTGAAAAAGGACGAGATCGGTTCCTGGACTGGATGGAGCGGGCTGGGTTTGCCACAAATGAAGTGAATACTGTATTGAGTCGGATTGATTCGGAGCGAACCCATGAAATCGGATTCGGGTCAATGGGCTATCGGGAGGCGATGCGCCGCACAATGCTGTTTTTCTTCGCAAAGACAGGCAGAAAGAAAACAACTGCCGACACAAAACTGCTGGACGAAATTCAGAAAAGTGTTCATATGCATTCCGTGGAACTATATCCCGGTGTCGCGGACACACTTTCTTATTTGCGGAGGAAATACCCCCTTTTTCTTGTTACAAAAGGGGTGGAGGACGAGCAGTCTGGGAAGGTTAAGAGAGCCAACGTGTCCCATTATTTTCAGGATGTTTTTGTCATACCGGACAAAACCCCGGACCATTACCGGGAGCTACTTGAAAAATTGAATACCAGTCCCGGGGAATCCTGGATGATCGGTAACAGTCCCCGTTCAGACATCAATCCCCCTGCGGAAATTGGCATGGGAACGGTGTTGGTCAAAAAGGAACGGGCCTGGGATTTTGAGGAAGTTCCGTTGAAACACAATGGCAGATTCCATGAAATTACTGATTTCCGGCAGCTAAAGGAGATTTTTTGAAAAGCGAAGAGCTTAACAGACAGTTTGAATCCATTGATTTTCGGGAAAGGGTGGGGCTTCTGAAGGAGTTGGGTCACCTGGCCCATCGTTTGTTGATGAATCATTATGGACATGTTGAAGATTATGAGTTTAAAGGTGAAGTGGACATTGTTACCGCGGCGGACAAGGCAGTGGAAAATGCAGTGGTGGAGAAAATCAAGACACTCTTTCCCGACGACAGCATCCTTGCCGAGGAAGGGGGCAGTCATCGGGGAAAGAACGGGTGGAGTTGGGTCATTGACCCTCTGGACGGCACCACGAATTTTGCCCACAGCTACCCATTCTTCGCCTTTTCCTGCGGTTTGCGTCACAAGGATGACACAAAGGCCGGTCTGGTGGAAATTCCGGTAATGGGAGAGACTTTCTTCGCAACGAAGGGCGGCGGCGCGTTTTTAAACGAAAAACCCATCCATGTTTCCACTGTCAACAGCCTGCGCCAGGCATTGTTGGTGACCGGACTGCCGTATTTCAGGGCAACGGTCATAGACGAACTGTTTGCGCCCATGCGGCAGGTGGCATTGAAAGGTCAGGGCCTTCGCCGGGGGGGCGCAGCTTCTGTGGACCTGTGTTACGTAGCCTGCGGCAGACTGGACGGGTACTTTGAAATTGGATTAAAGCCCTGGGACATGGCTGCCGGCGAACTTATCGTCCGGGAAGCGGGCGGGCGATTGTCAGATTATAAAGGAAATCCGTTTACCATATTCGGTAAGGAGCTTGTGGCCTCCAATTCCCTCATTCACAACGAGCTTGTCGAAGAGGTCCTGAACCCGGATGAATAAGGTAGTTACAATCCTTGCAAAAGGATTGCTCGGGACGTACAATCTGTTTATTCCAAGAGAAAAGTACAGTGAAAGTGATGACATTCAACTGACGGAAATTCGTCAGTTCGCGAGGAAACGGACAGACATCAGCGATCATCTGGAAGTCCTGTACAGGGAAGCACTGGCGGTTCGTCCAAAATTGATCGTTGAACTGGGAGTTCGAACCGGGGCATCCAGTTTTGCCTTGTCCCGTGCGGCAGAAAAGGCGGGAGCATGGCTCATCAGCCTGGATATGGAACCGACTCTTTTCCATTCCAATTATGAAAAATGGCGGGTTATTCAGGTGGATGACATTGAATTTGCGCAGGACTTCCCCGAATCTGCACGGGAAACAGGATTTGAACCCCGGATCGACTTTCTCTTTATCGACACGAGCCATACCTACGAGCATACTGGCGCTGAAATTGAGGCCTGGACACCCTATCTTGCCCCGGCAGGCAGTATGGTATTTCATGACACGAACATGAAGCGGGTGTTCCGTCGGAAGGACGGTTCCCTCGGCGGCGGTTGGGACAACGAGAGAGGTGTCATCCGTGCGGTTCAGGAGTTTCTAAAAGCAAAGTGGGATGAAACTGAAAACTATACCGGAGAGCATCAGGGTTATTCTGTAACTCACATCCCCACCTGCAGTGGATTGACGATCTTGCGGCAAAGGCCACGAGGCTGAAGGGAATGACGGAAAAGACAAGTTTGAGTTTAAGTCTGAGTTTGAGTTAAGAGTGAAGACAGAGAAGACAGAGAAGACAAGTTTGAGTTTGAGTTAAGAGTGGGGAGTGGGAAGAGAAGTTTAAGTCTGAGTCTGAGTTTGAGTTAAGAGTGGGGAGTTGGCCATTCTTTGTCTTTTGTCACTCATCACTCATCACTCATCACTCATCACTCATCACTCATCA
>CBEUWV010000009.1:0-17457 GCA_965546895.1 uncultured bacterium | reverse complement strand
ATTTAGACTCAAACTTAAACTTTTCCCACGCATTTCTTTCCCCTCTCACCTTTGTGCCTTGGCGCCTTTGTGTTGAGTCTCCTCTCTGTCTTCGGGATGAGTAGGGGTAGGAGTAGGGGTAGAAAGTGCGAGTGGGAGGCAGAAGGGAATTGCTTATTCCTGAGCTTTTTTTTACTCAACCTTATCCGACCTCAACCTGCGCCGCTAACGGCGCTCCGTATCAGAAGATGAGATCGAAGGCCTGCTTCAAAGTGGCAACTTCAATAATCTGAAAATTTTCCTTTGCCAGGTCTTTAATATTTTTCCCCAACCCCGATGGGACGATCGCTCGTTCAAACCCCATTGCCCGGGCTTCCCGAACCCGCTTTTCCAACTGCGCAACGCTACGGATTTCTCCAGCAAGGCCAATTTCACCGATGAATACGTCCTTTTCGTCCAGTACCTTATTTAGAAAGCTGGATGCCACTGCCATGGAAACGCCCAGATCCGCTGCCGGCTCAGTTACGGCAAAACCGCCGGTGATGTTTACATATACATCATCCCGTTGAATCGCGAAATCCAGCCGTTTTTCCATGATGGCAAGGAGGAGATGGAGACGGTTCTGGTCCACACCGATTGCCATTCTTCTGGGCGTCCCAAAGTTGCTGTCCGCCGCAAGAGACTGAACCTCCAACAGGATAGCACGGGATCCCTCCAGTGCACAGATAATGGCGGAACCGGCAGTGTCCCTTGCCCGTTCTGAAATAAAAACCGCGGAAGGGTTTGGAACCGGCACAAGTCCAGCAGCTGTCATTTCAAAAATGCCGATTTCATTCGTGGAACCAAACCGGTTTTTCACTGCCCGGACAATCCGCCTGGCATGGAACCGTTCCCCTTCAAAGTACAGAACTGTGTCTACAATGTGTTCCAGTGTTTTGGGCCCGGCAATAGAGCCTTCTTTTGTGATGTGGCCAATCACGATAAAAGGAACGCCGCTTCTCTTGGCAGCAAAAAGAAATTTTGTGGTTGCTTCCCGAATCTGAGATACCGTCCCCGGTGCAGATGAAATATCTTCTGAGAAAACCGTCTGGATCGAGTCTACAATAACCATTGATGGCTTGTGTTGTTCAACTTGCGAAAGGATACCGGCAACCGTAACCTCTGAAGAGATAAAAAGTTCATCTGAAACTGCCCCGATCCGATCCCCTCGCATTTTGATTTGAGTGGGAGATTCTTCCCCGGAAAAATAAAGCACCCTTTTCCCCGTGTGCGCCACTTTCTCACAAACCTGCAGCATCATGGTCGATTTGCCAATCCCGGGTTCACCCCCTACCAGCACGAGAGAGCCTGGCACAAAACCACCGCCGAGGACCCGGTCAAATTCCGCTACTCCACTTGAATATCTGGGGTGTACCGATTTCTCAATTTTGCTGATGGCCCGGGGCGCCTCAGCAGCAAGGTCCTGACCGTGGTAGACAGGTGCCTCTTCCGGTACTTCCAGAAAACTGCTCCACGCCCCACACTCCGGGCATTTTCCCAGCCACTTGGCAGTCTGATAGCCACAGGATCCACATTCGAATGTTGTTTTTTTCTTCCTGGCCATCCCGCGCCCCTGTTCTTCTTCTATTTTATGTTTACACTTGAGATCAGGTGTTTGAAAAAATCATCTCTGAATCGTATCCCTACGCCCACAAAGAACTGGCTGTAGTCACTTTCCAGGATGTCATCTCCTCCAGCATCCAGAAAAAAGTTTCCGTATACGCGATAACTGGCGCCAATTTTCAGACGGGGAGAAAGGTCATTTTCCCGGCTGAAGTCCGAAAGTTCACCGAAAAATCTCCATCTTTGGTAATTGTGTGGGAGATAATCAACTCCAAATCCACCCTTTGACTCAATCAGTCCGACTTTTACGTTGAAGTCTTTATACCGTTGTCCGATAAGCGCGGTAAACTTCATTGCGTCCCGGTTGGAGGTGATGGTTTCCGTGTAGTCATCCAGGACATTCCCATCCGGGTCGGTGATCACATGATGAAAACTGTTCTCCCTCACCTTGCCATACGGCGAATCAATAAGCTCAAGCTGATATAAACGGGTCGCTGAGGGGACAATATCCACACTGAAGTAGCTTTTTGAATCAGACACATCGAACATATACTCACTCTTGAAACCAAGATAAACGCCGGTATCACTAAAGGCACCCAGGTAGTCACTTGCACTGTCCATTGCCTTTCTAAATGAAACCAGTGTTTTGTTAAGGTTGTCTCCAGTTTTCTTATCATTGACCAATTGGCCCACAGTTCCCTCTCCGGAATCAATTTTCTTCGCAATGCTCTCAATGTAGTCCAGTGAGTCACTGAGCTTTTTCGTACCTTCTTTCGCGTTGGCCAGCGTGCTCTTCAGGTTGCCCCGGTTTTCCGTTACCACTTCATCCAGATGAGAACTGAGGCTATCCAGCTTCTTGGCCAACTTCGGAATATCCTGTTTCAAGTCCCCGGTAAAAGACTTGATGTTGTCGATGGAAGTCGTGAAGTTTTCTTTGTTTCGGGCCGTAATCTCCCGCAAATCAGTAGTGATTTTGTCAATACTCTCCAGAATGTTGGCAATCTGTTCTTCTCCCTTGTTGGTGCCGACCGTATTGCTCAGTGAAGTTGTAATTTTCTTGATATCCTTGGCCACTGAATACACAATATCCATAATGTCATCCATGGAGACCGCCTTCTCACTTTTCAGCGTTTCCCCCGGCTGGATGCGAGATTCCTGAGAGCCGGGCAGTATTTCAAGATATTTATCACCCAGTATTCCTTTTGCCACTACCTTGACCCGGGAGCCTTCCGGCAGCTGAACGCCTTTATGGATCTCCATTTTGACAACGGCTTTCCCGTCTTCCAGCCCCACACTGAGAACCTTTCCGATTTTGACACCGGCCAAGCGAATATCACTGTCTTTGTCCAGTCCCGTTGCCGTATTCAGAACTGCCTGAACGGTATACACTTCCCCCTTCTGGAAGAATTGAAACTGCCCGGTTTTCATGATAAGAAAGGCAATAACAATAAGTGCCACAAGAAAAAAGAGTCCGACTTTTCTTTCAGTATTCATATTTGCACCTCACTGGTTTATTTCTTCAGAAATACGCCCCTTCAAGAAACTCCGAATAATCGGAAGTCGGGACTTCATTACATCATCCGGAGTGCCGGTAAACACGATCTCACCTTCATACAGCATTACAATTCTGTCGGCAATATCGAAAGCACTGACCATATCATGAGTGATGCTCACACAGGTAACATCCAGACCCCGGCGCAGGTCATTTATCACATTGTCAATCTGGTCCGTCATTACCGGATCAAGGCCGGTGGTCGGCTCATCAAACAACAGGACTTCCGGGTTCAGTGCGATGCTCCGGGCAAAACCGGCGCGACGGCGCATCCCGCCGGAAAGCTCCGCCGGCATAAGGGTTTCGTTCCCTGAGAGTCCTACAAGTTCCAGGCAGTATCCAACTCGCTTTTTAATTTCAGTTTCTGTACTTCGGGTATGGCGGCGAATGGGGAAAGCTACGTTTTCAAATACATTCATAAAATCAAAGAGCGCGGCCTCCTGAAAGCTCATGCCGAATCGACGTCGAACATCGAACCACTGCTGCCGCGTATAATCTGTTACGTCCTTTCCGTCAATAAAAACCCGGCCCTTATCGGGCTTCATCAAACCGATAATATGTTTTAACATAACAGATTTTCCGGTTCCGGAACCGCCCAGAATCACAAAGGACTCGCCTTTTTCAATATGGAGGTTGATTCCCTTCAGTACGTTTTTGGGACCAAATGACTTATGGATGTTTTCAAGTCGTATCATTCCATCCCCCTAAAACATGACCTTGGACAGGAAAAAGTCCGAAATAAGTATTAGTAATGAAGCCATTACGACAGCACTGGTCGTGGCGTTGCCCACCCCCTCAGCGCCGCCCTCCGTTCGAAGGCCCTTGAAGCACCCCACCATGGCAATGATGAAACCGAAAACTGCCGCCTTTATCAGGCCACTTGTCACGTCGTGGACGTCTGTATACTGATAAACCTTGTTCAGATACATGTCGGGGTTTTCTCCAAAAATGTTTACCAGGAGGAAAAAACCACCGTAAATACCAATTACGTCCGCAACACCGACCAGAAGAGGCATCATGATGGTCCCCGATAGAATTCGCGGAACAAACAGGTATTGAACAGGATCCACACCCATCACTTCCAGGGCGTCCACCTGCTCCGTTACCCGCATTGTGCCGATTTCGGCCGCAATAGCAGAAGCAATTCGACCAGCCACCATCAATCCGGCCAGCACAGGGGCCAACTCACGTGTCAAAGAAACACCAACCAGAGCTCCCACCATGGATTGTGCCTGGAAGCGCTTGAATCCCGAATACGTCTGGAGTGCAATCACCATGCCGGTGAAAAGGGCGGTAATCAACACTACCGGCATTGAATCCACGCCAATTCGTTCCAGTTGCTTGAACAAATTACGAATGTCAAAAGGCCGTTTGAAAATGGCCTTGAGGGCTGTCCAGCAGAGGATGGCAAAATCACCTGCCTGAGCTATGCCACTGAGTACCCATCCCCCCAGTCGATCCAAGAAATTCAAATGAACCTCCTCATTTTTTCACTTACCCAAGACAACAACGTTAAACGCCCTAACAATCAGAAAATCCATATTCTTGTCCTATAGTATCACAGGTCATTCTTTCAATTGTTGAAAAAAATGCCCACTGCCTCATGTACCACAAGGCGCCAGAACCGCCAGCGCGAACATCGGAGGATTTCTCCATCGTCACGAATTTGAAGAAAGTAAAAATGCGCCTCAGGGAAAAAATGCCGTTGATCCGTCGTCTCCAGCATCAAGAGTACCCTTCTCTGGTGATAGGGTGAAGTTACCACCACAATCCGGTTCATTTCCCTGTGCTCTTTCAGGACATGAAAAAGCTCCTGAATATTATTTTCTGTTCCGCCTCTTTCATCTCTGTACTGAAAACCGGAAGACAAAATTTTCTTCCCATCCACACCGTTTTTCACAAGATATGCCGTCATTTTCCTGCGTCCCGCCGGATACTCCTGGACGAGAATCGGACAGTTTATTTTCTTCTTTGTTACATATTCAGTCACTGCATCCAGTCGCTCCCGGGTTGAAATTCCCAGATCCCCGCCCGGGGTAATGCCACCACCGAGCACAGTCACAAGGTCAGGATGAACCGGTAGGCCCGTTTCAATTTTCAAACTATTTATGACCGAATTTCGGGGAAAGAAAAATACAACCCAGACAACCAGGATCGCTGGAAGTGACCATGCCAGCAGGTGCTTCTTCATTTCTTTCGCCAGACAGACAGTACACCCCGGGTTCCTTTAATTCGGGTAAGGACCCGATTCAATTCTTCCCGGGAACTGATCTGAACAGTGAAACGGAATTGGGCCTGACTCTTTACGCGGAAACTTTCCCCCTGTACCTTCCGCAAGTTCAAATTCATTGAGTCAAAAACATCTGTGAGTCGGGCCAGCATTCCGGTAACGTCTTCTGTAATAACTATAATTTCAATCAGGAAAGAGTGATTCGGATCCTCAACCCATTCCACATCAATCAATCGGGCTTTCTCTATCCTGCCCTGCTTGAGGTTTTCACAATCTGCACGGTGTACACTGATTCCCTTCAACTTTGTGAGGTACCCAATGATTTTGTCCCCGAAAATAGGGTTACAACATCGGGCACGATTTACCAGCAAGTTGTCCAACCCCTGTATCCGGACTCTCCTTTCAAAATTTCCCGCGTCGGCCGGCTTTCGACTCAGTGAGATGGCCTGCTTCTTACGAATAAGGCCTGGTTCAACGACTCCCAGGACCTTGTTAACAGAGATAGTGCCGTTGCCAACAAGGAAATAGAGTTCTTCAATTTTTGAAATATTGTAGGATTTGTAGGCCTTGGAGATTTTTTGTACATCCAGCTGACTGAACGGAATCTTATTCTTTCGCATAGCTTTTTCCAGCATCTCCCGGCCGTCAACAGTTTTTTCCTCCCGCTCCAGGGCTCGATAAGTAGCACGGATTTTGTGTTTTGCCCGGGAAGTCCGAACCAGCTTTAACCAGTCCAGGCTGGGCTTGGCATTTGGATTTGTCAGAATTTCCACAATATTCCCATCGTGAAGCTCGGTATGGAGTGGTACCAGACGTCCGTCAACCTTCGCGCCTACGCAGTGATTGCCCACCTCGGTGTGAATGGAATATGCAAAATCCACCGGCGTTGCCTGGTCCGGTAACGCAATCGTTCTCCCTCTCGGTGTCAATACAGTAATACCATGACTGATGTCTTTCAGCCCCTGGGCAAGATCTGTCAGGAATTCGTCTGATGTTTTTTCTTTCACATCCAGAATAGTCTGACTTAGAACCTGATACAGTCGGGATTCTTCGAATGACTCTGTCCTACCTTGTTTATACTGCCAATGAGCGGCAATTCCCTGTTCCGCGATCTGGTGCATTTCTTCGGTCCGAACCTGCACCTCAAAGAAAGCACCGTCTTCATAAATGAGGGTTGTGTGAACCGAACGATACCCGTTTTCCTTGGGCTGCGATATGAAATCCCGCCATCTGTGAGGAATGTAGGTCCAGAGACCGTGGAGAATTCCAATGACCTTGTAGCATTCATTGGGATCATTATCTGTCAGAATGATGCGAAAAGCCAGAAAGTCATAGACTTCATCAAGTACAATGTTCTGCATTTTCATCTTCCTGAATATACTGAACTTATGCTTTATTCGGCTCTGAATTATGCACCGGATACCGTTGGCTTTCATTTCGTGTTCCAGAATATCTCGGATCTGCTCCATATCCTCCGCATAAGTCCCTTCCTTGGTTTCTGCTTCCTTTGAGACATTGCTGTATTCTTCCGGATAAAGATAGCGAAAACTCAAATCCTCAAGTTCGTTCTTTATCCGGGCCATTCCGATGGCATGTGCCAGCGGGGCATAAATTTCAAGTGTCTCTCCCGCAATCAATTTCTGCTTTTCAGGCTTCATGAATTCCAGTGTCCGCATGTTATCCAGCCTGTCCGCAAGCTTGATAATCAGAACCCTGGGATCCCGGGCAATCGCAATGAGAAGTTTCTTGAAATTGGCAGCCTTCCGTTCCGAGATATCAACATTTTCCAGTTCGGTGAGCTTCGTGAGGCCGTCGACAATGCCGGCCACATCATTGCCAAACAATTCTTCTATCTGATCAATGGAAGCCTCGGTGTCTTCCACCACATCGTGAAGCAATGCAGCCACAAGGCTCTCCGTATCCAGTTTATTTTCGGCAATGGTGTGAGCTACATTGAGGGGATGCGTGATGAAAGGAAGACCGGATTTCCGCTTCTGGTACTCATGCATCATATTGGCAAAGACGTAGGCTTTCTGTATCTGGAGTACATCTCCCTCCGGACGGTTGTTCGAATGAATTTCAAGAACATCCTCAATCCGGATCATGCGCGCCTCCTGGCCCACTGGATGCAAAAAGGGGGCAGAAAAATCTGCCCCCTCATTAGACTGTCATTATTTTTCCTTGTAAAAATGCTCCTCCACGAAATAGTAAACCGGGCTGGCAATAAAAATGGAGGAATAAGTTCCCACGATAATGCCCACCAGAAGCGGGAAGGAAAAACCCTTCAGTGCCAAACCACCAAAGAGGAAAATTACAACCACTACGAACAAGGTGGTCAACGATGTCAACAGTGTACGACTCAAGGTCTGGATAATACTGCTGTTGATCACCTGTTCCAGTGGAACCGTTTTGACTATTTTCAGGTTTTCCCGGATACGGTCAAAAACAACAATTGTATCATTCAGCGAGTATCCGACAATGGTGAGAAAGGCCGCCACCACCGGCAAAGTAAATTCCTGTTTAAACAACACAAACATCCCAAGCGAAATGGTAACATCATGAACCAGAGCGATGACAGCACCAATTGCGAAGTCAAATTTGAACCGGATGGAAATATACACGAGAATGGCACCCAGTGCCATCACAATGGCTAGAATTGCTTTCTCAGTCTGTTCAGAAGAGATACTGGGGCTGAATGTATCTTCCTTCATTTTGATGTAGTTTCCCAGTGTGCAGCTCTTGGTTAGAAAGGCCTTCACCTCCGGTTGCGTAACCGTGGCAAGGGCATCATCCATTGAGTTAAAGAAATCTCCCTTGTCCGAACGAGCTTTAATGATTTTTTCTGCAATATCATCATAAACAGTTCGATTTTCCCCGATCATTTTATTTGCGTCAATTTTCAGGGGATTTCCCTTCTTCATCAAATAGGCAAGGTCGGTTGGATTGGTTTTGTTTAAATCGAAGAGAGAAGTTTTTTTCTCCCTGGATGCTTCCTGGAAAATGGCCGAAATACGCTGGGAAACCTTACTACCTTTTGCAGTTTCATCCCCTGCCTTTCCCTTCAATTTAATAATAAATTCATTCTCACCGGTTATCTGCATAATAGAAGCATGGGAAAACCCATTATCCTTGAATGCTGCCCGAAGGTCACTGATCTTTACAGGCTCTTTGAACTTTACCTGGATCTCACTGCCACCTACGAACTGGACACCTCTTTTCACACCCATAACCGAGATTATGACAATTGAAGCAGCCATAAACAGCAACGAGATGGTAACTGCGATTTTACGTGCACCAAAAATATTAAATTCCTTTTTCATTTCATTACCTCGTCAAATGCTCAGCTTTTTGATGTTAGGTGATAGTGCCAACCGCAGATCAAAGAACCACCTGGATACGTAAATAGCGGTGAACAGAGAGGCAACAATACCCAGACTCAATGTAACCGCAAACCCTTTAACCGGTCCGGTTCCATACTGAAACAGAAAGAGGGCGGCAATCAGAGTCGTAATGTTTCCGTCCAATACAGCCGACATGGCTTTGGAGAACCCTGCGTCAATGGCAGATTTTGGTGTCTTCCCGTTCCTTAATTCTTCCTTGATGCGTTCAAAAATAAGCACGTTCGCATCCACCGCCATACCAATTGTCAGAATAAAACCGGCAATACCGGGAAGAGTGAGGGTCGCGTGAAAATAGGCCATACCACCGAGCAGATACAGCATATTGAGTACCAGTGCCAGATCCGCATTGATTCCAGCCACCTTATAATAAAACAGCATAAATCCCATCACGATAATCAAACCCAACATCGTAGATCGTACACCTTTACGAATCGAGTCTCGTCCAAGGGACGGTCCAACTGTCCGCTCTTCCAGGAAAGTCATCTTGGCAGGCAATGCGCCGGACCGCAACTTAATTGCCAGATCTTCCGACTCATCAATAGTGAAATGACCGGTGATCTGCGCGTTGGGAGTGGTAATGGGTTCGTTGATACTGGGCGCGGATACGACCTTCTTATCCAGAATAATTGCCAGTCGCTCTCCCCTGTGTTCGGTTGTGACCCTGGAAAACTTGGAAACACCCGCCTGGTTCAGTGTAAATGCTACAGTGGGGCTTCCAAACTGGTCAGACGAACGGCGGGCTGTCTTGATATCATTTCCGTTCAACTCCACTCGATCCTTTACCAGATACCACACAATCCCACCATTTGCAGTGGGCTCTGATGGGAAAATGGCTGTGCCGTCAGGGATCTTTCCGTTGCTGGCTGCAAGAATATCCGCTTTTGATTTGAAAGCATTGGGCGCGGCAAGGAGCCGCCACTCCAGCCAGCCCGGTTCAGACAGAGATTTTTTCACCCGGGTGGGGTCATCAAGACCTGGCAACTCCACCACGATACGGTTACTTTCCAGTCCCTGGCGCTGAATAATCGGTTCGGATACCCCATAGGCATCCACACGGTTGTGAATGGTGATCAGAGCCTGACGCATTGCCTGCTTACGAATCTCTTTTACCGCAGCACCTTTAAACGACAAGGTATAGTCGCCGGCCCCATCATCATTCACATTGAACCTGGACATGTAATCATCAAAAATCTTTTCAGCCTTATCCGCTTTGTCCTCAGGAATCCCGGTGACCATGATTTTAAGTTGTTCAGGGTTGGCCTTGACCTGCTTCACGTCTACTTTCTCATCTTTAAGAACGCGTTCAAGGTTTGACTTCGAGTTATCCAGTTCCGCCTTCATGGCGTCCTTCATTTCAACCTGAAGTACCATATGGATCCCACCCTGGAGGTCCAAGCCCAAGTTAATTTTGTCTTTCGGGGGATAAATATAATAAATCGCCCCCGCTGTCAGCAGCACTACAAAAAGGATCTTAAATTTCATCTCGCCAACTTCTCCCTCTTCACTGATTTCCGTTTTCGCCCGGATTCTGCAGACCGGCAATTGCCCCTTTGGAGAATACGAGCTTCACATTGTTCGCCACTTTCAGGTGCAACACCTTATCTCCGACAAAGGCCACTTCTCCATGGACACCGCCATTGGTGATCACCTTATCTCCAACCTTCAGGTTGCTCAGCATATTCTGCAGTATTTTCTGCTTCTTCTGCTGAGGCCGTATCAGGATAAAATAAAAAATTCCAAACAGTACCAGCAGTGGGAAAAGCTGTACCAACCAGGTGGGCTGTGCGGCCGCGCCGCCGGCCCCCGCTGCGTATGCGTATGTTTCAAACACCAGAACACCTCCAATTTTCAAGCTTCATATCGTCTCATAAATTCAGTCTTAAATGTAATAAAATCACCATTCTCGATGGACATTCTCACATCTTCCAGCAATTTTACAAAAAAACGGACGTTATGGATAGTGTTAAGAACAGAAGAAAGGATTTCTTTTGCCTGGTACAGGTGCCGAAGGTAGGCTCTGGAATAGTTACGACAGGTATAGCAGTCACAATTTTCCTCAATGGGCCCCTTATCTTTCCGAAATTCCGCCCGCTTAATATTGATCGGCCCAAATCGGGTAAATAGCTGTCCGTTCCTGGCATTGCGGGTGGGCAACACGCAATCGAACATGTCCACCCCCCGTGAAACCGCATCCAGAATATCTTCCGGTTTCCCCACCCCCATCAGATATCTTGGCTTGTCTTCCGGCAACCAGTCCACTGAATAGGAAAGGACCTCCCGCATCAGATGTTTGGGTTCTCCAACAGACAACCCCCCAATCGCATACCCGTCAAACCCAATCTGTACCAGTTCCGCTGTAGCGTGGTGACGGAGTTCTTTTATCATTCCACCCTGAACAATACCGAACTGGAATCGACCGGATTCCGCCACCGATTCTGTCCACACAGCACGGGACCGTTCTGCCCAGCGTAATGTCAGGTCCAGCGACTTTGCAATATAATCGTAGTCGGACGGATACGGTGGACACTCGTCCAGTACCATAACAATATCCGAACCCAGGGCATTTTGAATTTCCACAGCCTTTTCGGGGCTCAGAAACCGGGCGGATCCGTCAATGTGGGACTGAAAAGAAACACCTTCCTCCTTGATCTTGCGCAGCTTCCCCAGACTGAACACCTGATATCCACCGCTGTCAGTAAGAATTGGCCCATTCCAGTTCATGAACCGGTGCAGCCCGCCCATTTCCTGAACCAGATCCTCTCCGGGACGAAGAAACAGGTGATAGGTGTTCCCAAGGAGTATTCGAGTCCCGCAATCCTTCAGCATTTCCGGAGTCAATGCCTTCACTGTTCCCTGGGTTCCCACCGGCATAAAAATCGGCGTTGGTACTTCCCCATGGGCGGTTTGGAGCATACCTCGCCTGGCAGCTGTCTCCCGGTCCGTTTTTAAGAGTGTAAAACCATACATTTCAGTCCCTCAATCCCGATAGCCACACGTTCTCAGAAGGCCAAATCCTACCATAAGCCCCACTCACATTCAATCACTCTTAGAGAACAAATGGCACACTTATCACCCTTGCCAGCCAGATTCTCACAGTATCGCCTTCAATACAGACAAAACCCGAATGTGAAAAAATGAAAAGGGCCTTGTCCAAATCGAATTTCCGCCTGTTTAAAGTTGTAAAAGGCGGGAAATGGGATATAATTTTAGAGAGTTTCCATAAAATGGCTGGCATATGACCCGAATTTCACATTTTTTTAATGTGTGATATATGCCTGTATCCAACCCGTTCGGGTAAACATGTATAAGACAAAGGGAGGATTAAATGAAACCCAGAAGATTTTTCAACATAACCGCAATGAGTATTCTGGTCCTGGGATTAACCGTTTCCTGTGGACTGGTAAACAAAATGGCGGAACCGGCAAACAAGTTTTTCACGTTGGTAGGAAGTGGTAATCTTCAGGCCGCATATGATTCTACCGCTGGAATTTTCAAAAAAAGCACCAGTTTCCAGCAGTTTTCCGCTTTTATGAAGGGAAACGGACTGACTCAATACAAATCCGCCAACTGGAGTTCTGTTTCCTTTAAGAATCAAACCGGTAAAATAGAAGGATCCGTTACCCTGAATGATGGAACCGCTATCCCCATGAATATCTCCCTGGTTAAAGAAGGAGAAACCTGGCGCATCAGCAATCTGACATTAACCGGAGGTGGTATTTCCAAAACCTCCCCTGAAAATGAACCGAAAGCAGAAAAGACCATCCCACCCCTCGATAAATTGAACAAAATGGCGCAGGAATCAGTGGTTCTTCTCGGAACCGCTATCAATTCGGACGATTACAACCCCTTCTATCAGGAAATTTCAAAAGTCTGGCAAAGCCAGATCACGACACAGAAACTTCACGACATTTTCAATACGTTCAAAGAAAAAGGATACGACCTTACCATTGCAAAGGACGTGACGCCTGTCTTTGATGAAACACCGGCCCTTGACAAGGACGGACTACTGCATCTGAATGGCCAGTTTCCGACAAAAAAAACTCAGATTCTGTTCAAATTGACATACCACTATGAATATCCCCAGTGGCGGCTTTTTGGTATCAACGTGAATGCAAAATAAGTTGAGAAGTTTTCAGTGTTCTGTTTTCAGTATTCTGACCGGAAAGAAAAGAAAACAGAAATAGATTTTACTGGACAGTAATGATAACAATGGGTAATATCACTGTGAAATTGTTTCATTGGAGGAATAATGAAAAAAGTGCTCAGTTTTATTGTTATTGCGGGTTTCCTTACCCTGTCCGTCTCCGCATTTTCTGCTGACGGCAAAACTCTCTTCAAGAAATGCTCGGCCTGCCATGGAAAAGACGGTAGCAAAAAAGCACTTGGCACCGGTGCACCATTGAAGGGACAGAAAGCAGACGCCCTCTTCAAGAAAATGAGAGGCTATCAGGATGGAACCTTCGGCGGCAAGAAAAAGGCCATCATGAAGCGCAACGTGGCAAAACTCTCAGATGAGCAATTGAAAGCTCTGGCTGCTTATATCGCAACGCTGTAACACTGGGGAAAAGAAGTGAAGGGTGAAGGGTGATGAGTGATGAGTGACGAGTGAAATCAAAGACAGGGGAAAATCAATTACCTGACTCCCTGTTCTTCACTCATCACCCATCACGCTGCGCACAGCGGCGCATCTCAATCAAACACGCCGGGGATGACCTGGCCACACTTATTACATCGGTTTTTCTTCATTCCCACAATCTCCGCGGCGAATCCGGCCCGTTCAATAAGAAGGGCACCGCAATGCGGGCAGTAAGTGTTGGCTGCGTCTGTGAGGATATTACCGACGTACACATAGTGAAGGCCGTTATTCAGCGCAATTTTGCGGCAGCGATACAGGGTTTCCGGTGGCGTAGGTGGAATATTCTGTAACATGAAAGTGGGATAGTATCGTGAAAAATGAAGGGGTACGTCTGGTCCCAGCTCCCGGTAAATCCATTTTGTCATCCTGTCAATTTCTTTCGTACTGTCATTTAGTGTGGGAATAATCAGCACCACCAGCTCCAGCCAGACACCTTCTTCTCTCACTACTCGAATGGTATCCAGCACCGGTTTCAATTTTCCGCCACAGATTTTCTGGTAAAAATCGTCCGTGAATGCCTTCAGATCAATCTTCACCGCGCCCAGGTGTCGGCACAATTCCCGCATGGGCTTTTCCTGGATATATCCATTGGAAATCATAACGTTGGGAATACCCGCCTCTTTCCCCAGCAAGGCGCAGTCCCGCATGAACTCAAAAAATATTACCGGCTCTGTGTAGGTATGAGCAATGATGGGACAATGACGGCTTCTGGCATTGAACAAAACACTTTTTGCTGAGAATTCCACTGTCTTTACCTGTTCCGGGCGCTTCTGTGAAATCTCCCAGTTCTGACAAAACTTGCAGATAAAGTTACAACCGGGAGTGGCAATTGAGAAGGCCTTCTTTGTGGGATGGTAGTGAAACAACGGCTTTTTTTCAATGGGATCGATATTTGCCGCGGCAATCTGGCCGTAGACCAGTGTGAAATACTTCCCTTCCCGGTTTTCCCTGGTCCCGCAGGTTCCCCGCTCCCGGTTGGTTACCTCACATTCCTGGGGGCAGATATGGCATTTGATTTTCCCGTCTTTGAGTTTTTCATAGTACTCCGCTTCGTGGCCCATAGTCTCCCCTGCGAAAAGGGGAACTCCGCAGGCCGAACAAGCAAGGCAGGCCGAACCGAGTTTCATGAATTCTCTTCGACTGATTCCCTCAAAGGGTGATATGCTCAATAAACTTTTCCTCCATATGGCCCAGGCCCCTTTTTTCTGCGGTCGCAATGTAGCCGGGCAACCGATTCATCTGTTTCAACGTTTTTAATCCCATTTTCACCCGTTCCCTGTCCACAATCCGCCAGCCGGTGGCATCCACTGCTACCGGGTCAGTGCCCACAATCAGTCCCCCGTATTCCAGCGCGTAGCGATGAAAGTAAGCGGGGCCATTCTGCAATTGCACCCGGCTGGCATCCACTACCACAAGCCGCAATTTATCCCGGATCAGCGGATGGGTGCACAGATCAGCTACAAAGGGATTGCATCCATTTCCGTGATACTTGTTGGGGTTGTAGATGGCACCATAAAAATTTTTCATCCCGGCCGAAATTCCCGCTATATCATGGTCTTTCAAAACCGGAACCGAAATTACTGCATCCACCTGCTCCATCAGTACGCTGAAGCAGGTACCGACACTTCCCGCAAACGCAATCCGGTTGTCATATCCTCCATTGGCATATTGGTCGGTCCCGGCAACTCTTACACCACGCCGGGAGAGCCTGAAACCGGCTTCCTTCAATTCCCGGGCTGTGCGTTCCCACACAATAATATTTTTTGCCGGGAGACAGGACACCTTGATTCCCACTCTCTCCTTTGGGCTGAACAATTTTTTCCACACAGAAATATCGGAGTTTGCCCCAAGCAATTTCCGCAGTGCTTCGTTCAACAACTTTGCCGCAACCCCCGGATTCACATCGTCACCGGAGCGCCTCAACAAGTCATCGCGGACCTCCACCACCCGGCTTTCCGCTGACAGGGGCCTGGCAAAGATATCGGGAAATGCCGCAGCTACCGCCATGTATGCCATTGAGCCTGCACACTTCTGCAAAAACTCCCGGCGACTCAGGCTCACTTCAAATCGCTTCCTTCGCTGAACACCTCCGCCTGAAACACGGAAAATGTCATGCCAGGTTTTTTGTAGGCATCCGCGGGGAGTCCCGCTTTCATGGAAAGATGGGACAGAAACTCATCCAGGTTCCAACCGGTTTCAGTCGCCACCTGGGGGAGGAAAACCGCCCGGTAAAAACCCTTTGAAATAATAACCCCGTCAACACCCAGGCGAATCTGATGATAGTCCGGGATTTCATGAAAGGGGGTCATTACTGAAATCTCAATCTTAATATCCTTGACTTCGTTGTGCTGGACCGGCTGGAAACGGGGATCACTTGCAGCCGCGTTGATGGTGTAATCTGCCACGCTGTCGGGCAGCAGGTCGCCCGGCCCGAGGTTGCCGATACAGCCCCGGAGCTTGCCGTCCTTGTTGAGTGTGACAAACACGCTGCGGCGAACAAGAAGTTCCTTCGGATAGGTGTTTAAATCCACTTCCAGTCGTTTTCCGGAACGCGTATACGCCTCCAGTGTTTTCCGTGCCAGTTTCAACAGCAACACCCGGTTTTCATGGCTGATCTGCCGGGGAACCGCCGGTTGTTCATCCATCTTTCTGTCCTCCCCTTTTTCTTTTTTGTCTTCAAACACCACGGCACCATAACTAACAGATAAACTATAGTTACCATTTTCGTCGCCGGAGCGGTAATAATCAACCAGCCGGGCGGACACATGCCTTCCCTTCAACATTTCCATCATCACCGAAATCGGAACAAAACCGCAGGCGGTGATACCGGTCTTCCTTTTGTAGCGGAGAAGTCCGTTCACATCCAGCTTCATTGCCAGATTCAAAAACCCCATATCCAGTTTCTTCAACCGCTCGGGAATATGATCTTTGAAGGGAACGTAGCCATAATTCTCGCCGTAGTGCGTCAAATCCGAACTGGCCACAATCAGCGTCGTTTCCGTGACATATCGGTTCAATTTTCCGGCAAACACCTTCAGCTGCGTCTGACTCACCGATCCAAACAGAACCGGCACAATGTTGAACTTCCGGCCTTTCAGCACATGTTGAAGGAAGGGGAGCTCATTTTCAATGGAATGTTCATTCACCATGATTCTGTCGTTCACCTGAAAACCCGGCAGCTTTCCAAGTGTTGCGGTGATCTTTGTGTCCACCGGGATATCGCCCAGGGGCGTCCGGTCAAACCTGAAATCAGATACGCAGGCACCGAAAAGCACCGCCCGGTGTGCCACTCCGAGAACGATCACGCGATCTATTTTCCATCCTTTCAGCAGTGAAAAGGCAGATGCGGCACAACGGCCAGAATAGCGAAGCCCGGCGTGCGGCACAATCAGTGCCCGGGGGCGGTGTTTTGCGCCAGCCTCGGGTACCCCGGAAAACAGTTCATTCATCATCTCCGATAAGGCCGATCGGCTGGCGGGATACCAGTTGCCGGTTTGCAGAAATGGACGAACCCCTTCATCTCCCGCTATTGAAAAAGGAACCAAACACATTAGCAGACAAAAAAGCAAAATCCCTTTCATATTGTCCCCCATTTGTACCTAACAAAATGTAGGCGTCTTCTCCGCTCCCGTCAACCGGAGAAAAGACAAGATTGAGGTTGAGCAAAAGGCAAGGTTGAGTCGGGAAGGGATCAAGAAAAAGAGCGGACATGGGCTACTCCCTGATTGTACTCTTTCTTTTCCACACTCAACCTCAGCCTTTCCTTCTACTTAAACTGGTCCAGGCTGCCACGCCGAGAACCCCCAGCAGAAAGAGCAGCGTCACCGGGACGCCCAGCAAGAGCAGTAGAAACCCGCCGGTCAGCATGGCACCAAGTGCTCCACCCCCGTGATCCAGTGCGTCCACCCACCCGGCAGACAAAACCAGCGCACCAGCCCTTCCCTTTGCCAGTGCGACAGCAGACGGGAAAACCAGCCCGGTGAAGAAACCGTCCGCACCCATCACCAGATAGAATCCAGCCGCCGGGAGTCGGAAACCGCCCCACTTAATCAGCAGA
>CBEUWV010000008.1:0-17598 GCA_965546895.1 uncultured bacterium | reverse complement strand
ACATCAAGGGAGTACCTTTCATTCACCCCGTGGACATCGACGGGGAGTGGAAAACAACAAACTGCAGTGAATGCCATACGGGAGAATAGGCAACCTACTGAAACAACAGTTGCGCCAAGTGAATTAATATAGTTCCAGGAAATTGTTATTTGCAGGATCATTTTTGTTTTGTGTTGTCAAACAGCGGTTGAGTTCATGGAAGAGTGGTTGTGCGAGGGGGCCACTATTTCACCAGTACCGCCTGTTCGATGCCCTTGATCAGATCTTTAAACACAATACTGTGAAATGGAACAAACGTATACCAATACAATTTTCCGAAGATCGTACGGGTGTGGAACCAGGCTTTGATTTGTAGTGTGCGGGTATCTCCATTGTCATCGATGTTGAACTCCAGCCATGCACGGCCCGGCAGCAGCAGTTCGGCCCTGAGAAGCAGACGACGGTCATAAACAAGGTCCTCCCCCCGCCAGAAATCAATCACATCTCCGATCTTCAGCGTGGCCGCACTTCGCCGACCACGCTGAATCCCTACCCCGCCGAGGAGGCGGTCCAGAAATCCCCTCAATCTCCACATCCAGTTGGCATTGAACCACCCTTCCTTTCCACCGATGCGACAAATCGACTGGAAAAGATGGGTGGCTGAACGCTCACTTTCAATGGAATGCGTGGCCGAATATCTCGGCAATTTCCTCATTTCCCGAAGCTTAATGGCAAGTTCGTGGGCGGGCGGATAGGTATCCGCCCAGCGGGTGCGAATCTGATCCTGCTCTTCCCTGTCCATGGCCCTGACCAGTGCCTCCCGGTAGCTGATCGGTTCGACCGGTACCAAACTCCGGATGTTCACGTCTCGGCACACGACGTCATTGCGCAAACCCTCCATCAACGATCGAATTATGGGGGCCGGAACCGGCGTAACCAGGCTGGCGACGTAAGCGTAGGTAGGAATGTGGTTGAGAGGAAAATGGAACATTGCGACTCTGCGATTCAACAGATGTGCAAATTCCTTCATCATTGCACTGTATGTCAGGATATTCGCACCGCCAATGTCGTAGCTTTTCCCAACAGTTTCCGGCGTTTCGAGTACACCGACAAGGTATTTCAACACATCGCGAATGGAAATCGGCTGGCACAGGCTATCCAGAAAGCTGGGCAAGGGCAGGACCCGAAGCCGAGTGATTAGTGAGTGAATAATTTCGTATGACGCCGAACCGGATCCGATAATCACCGCGGCGCGCAGGACAGTGACCGGAATCGGTCCGCTGCTCAGTGTGAGCGCCACCTTGATGCGACTGGACAGGTGGTCGGAAAGGCCGGGGGTCAAATCTCCCAATCCGCCCAGATAAATTATACGCTTTACACCGGCTTCCTCCGCCGCTTTCCTGAAGTTGGAAGCTGCCAAAATATCCGCCTCGTCGAATTGGTCAGGCCCCAGTGCGAGAGAGTGAATCAGATAGTAAGCCGTGTGGACACCTTCCAATGGTCTTCCAAGGGTTTCCAGGTGAAGAGCGTCACCTGCAGAGCATGTCACTCCGGGCCATTGCTTTGCAAGGCAGGCCGAAGGCGTTCGAACCATCACTCGAATCTTATACCCCCGGTCCATCAACACCGGTACCAGGCGTCCTCCGATGTATCCCGATGCGCCGGTGACCAGAACCAAGCCCATGTCTTGTATCGGTGAGGTTGGAATCATGTACTGGTATGGTTTTTCGCGGGTTACAGGAATGTCATTTGAATTGATAAAAGCCATTATACTACCTCTCTCGCACAACAAATCGGGAATGAATACGCTATGATAGCACAGGTCCGTCGCTTTGAATCAGCACTGAATAGTCTTTCAAATTACTGAAACGGGAATCGGGAGTCCGTACAAAATCCATATGTTCTTTCTTTGTTCACCCACAAAAAATTGTGAAAACCATATACTCCGAACCGACCTGGCACATAGAGTCAATTCGTCTGCTCCATGGACATCCTATCGATTGTATCGGATTACAATGTCCCGCTTTATGTCTTTAATAGTGGCCACCCGACTGGTATCTGTGATATGGTCCTGTCTCAGCTTCACATGGTAGATCCCTTGCGTTGTCACAATGTAATAATGGTTGCTTCCCATGTCCAGCATACTGGAAAAAGTCTCGCCCGAAGTCGTTTTGGACGTCGCGGCTATTCCCAGCACCACAACCACACCCAGCAGAAAACCGATTACCATGTCCTTCAGATTAAAGCGCTTCATTCTTACCTCCTGTAGTCTTTTCAAGGCAATCTCACTGGGGACACCGCCTGAATTTCGGTTGAATTCTTCTTCAGTTTACACGATGCTCTGCAGAGAAAACAAGGAGAAGACGGCAGAACCGCTGTAAATGGATGAAGCGGTGCGTTGTCCCGCCTGTGTAGTTACAATGATGGCTTGGAATTCAGGCTTTTACTCTACCGAGATTTTCTGAGTCCCTCTTCCGTTTTTTTTGCACTGGCGCTGGCTCTTTCACTTTTCATTCGCACGGGGATGGAATTTGAAATAGACCTGTTTCAGACGCTCCATACTGATATGTGTGTAGATTTCTGTTGTGGTAATGGAGGAGTGCCCCAGCATCATCTGCACAGCCCGGAGATCTGCCCCGTGCTCCAGCAGGTGAGTGGCGAAGGTGTGGCGCAGGGTGTGAGGAGATAGTTTGTCCCCAATGCCGGCCTTTCTGCCATACGCTTTCAAAAGTTTCCAGAAGCCCTGACGGGTCAGCCCGTTACCAAAGCGGTTGAGAAAGAGTACATAGCTTTCTTTTCCTTTCAAAGTAACTATCCGTCCGTCGTTCAGATAGCGTTTCACCCAGTCCCTTGCAGTATCAGTGAAGGGGACCAGGCGTTCTTTTGCGCCTTTCCCGAATGTGATGAGAAAGCATTCTCCCATATTCAAGTCATTTGTTTTCAAGTTAATTAATTCCGATACGCGGAGCCCTGTGGCGTACAGAAGCTCAATCATAGCCTTGTCCCGCTGCCCCAGTGGCGTTTCCACATCCGGTAGAGACAACAGAGCTTCGACTTCTCCATCGGTCAGATACTTCGGTAATAGGCGAAAAGCCCGTGGCGTTTCCAGTACGTCAGTGGGGTTTTCCGGAATCATTCCCTCCTCGGCCATGAAGCGATAGAGATGGCGAAGACTGGAGCAGAAGCGCATGATGGACCGGGGGGAGTAGCCGGCGTTGAACAGAAAGGCCACATAACGTGTGACCGTTTCTTCAACCACGGAAGTCAGTTCCACCTTCTCCAGTTCAAGAAAATTCCGGAAAAGTACAATATCATTTTCGTATGCGTCAATTGTATTGGCGGATAACCCCTTCTCCACAATGAGATAATTGATGAACGAACGAACCGCCGAGTCAGTCATGATGGGGAGGCGGCAAAGCCGCCGTGGATAGTGAATAGTGAATAGTGAATGGTGAATGGCGGGAAAAAGAAGGGATTGACTGGCAATCCCCTTCTTTCAGAACACAGAACACTGAACACAGAACGCTTCTTGTTCAAGAGAGCAGATCAATGGATAGAAGGCAGGTCAGTTCCGCGAAATCCACCAGCTGCTTGATTTCCACATATTCATTAGCCACATGATACGCCTCATCGTCTCCGGGGCCCCAGCCCACAGCGAGAATACCGGCAAGGTTCATTGTTTTGGCATAGGTGCCGCCGCCCATTCCGAAGGTTTCAGGTTTGAAACCCAGAATTTCTTCAGAATTGCGCTGGATGGCATAAACCACCTCGTTTTCAGGGTTTACACCGTGAGCATCGTTCCAGGATATGCAGTTTATTTCGAACTTTCCGCCGACCACCCGATCCGCACAGCCCTGAAGCTGAGTCAATACACTGTCTTTTGTCATGCCGGGTACGGTGCGGATATCGAGATAAATATAGCAGGTCCCGGGAACAATATTCGGGGCTGCCCCTCCGTGGATTTCTCCCAGGTTTAAAGAGGGCTCACCGAGAACCGGATGCAGCTCGTACTCGAACTTCATTTGCTCAATCTCATTTACGAGTTTTGACATCATGTACACCGCATTGACGCCCAGCTCTGGGGTGGAACCGTGGGCCTGTTTCCCGATGGCGGTAATTTTGAACACGGTCCGTCCCTTTTCCGCGACATCAATTCCCTTCATGTTTTCGCCGATGTCCGGGATAATTGAAATGGTCGGATCCACCAGTTTTTCTTCCACAAGATACCCGATGCCGTAATCAATCCCGTCCGGGTCTTCCGCTTCTTCATCTGAAAGCGCCGCAATCTGGAGCTGGCCGGGCAGTTCATTTCCGATGTTGGTTTCCTTCAGCACCAGAGCCGCTGCAAGAATGGATGCAAGGGGCCCCTTGTTGTCCAGTGTGCCTCTGCCGTACAGAAACCCATCCTTTTCCACAACTTCATAAGGGTCGGTATCCCAGCCTTCACCGGCAGGGACCACGTCCATGTGCCCCGGCATCATCAAGCGTTTTCCATTGGCGTTTCTGCCCAGTTTCCCGATGATGTTGGGGCGTCCCTCCATTCTGGAGTGTTCGTCGTAGGGAATGCCCGCCTTGTCCAGAAACCGTTTGACAATTTTGCCAACCCGGTACTCTTCTCCCCGGAATTTCAGAAAGGGGAATTCCGGCAGTTTTTCCGATACCACATTAACGGTTTTTTCTGCGCACATCTCGCTGGTCAAATTCACAATCGTTTTTGTGATTTCATCCCGATGGTCTTTGAAATATTGACGAATGGTTTCTCTCTGATTCATATCACTCCTCCTCTTATGATCAATTCATCTCTCTCAGTTTAGCAGAAAAGGCCCTCGGTGGGGAAGTAAACAGAGCTGGAAGTAATTCTCCATCATAATGAATAAAACGGGAACGAACAGTGTATTTCCGGTACCGGTGCCCGGTTATAAACAGTGAAAAGCCGGGAGAGAGTCGATGAATCTGTGATAGAATGAGATCACAAATAGAGAGGAGAATTCTTATGAACAAACAAGTAATAGACATTTCGGATTTCAAAATTCCGAAGGAAAAAATCAAGCGCTATATCAATCTACTATGGTTAATTCCCTTGCTGGTACTGGTGCTGGGAAGCTGGTACACGATTCAGCCCGACGAGGTGGGCGTGATTCAGCGGTTCGGCCGATATGCGCGCACAGAAACGCCAGGCCTTCATTTCAAGCTTCCGATGATTGAAACCATTACCAAGGTTCCGGTCAAGCAGCAGTTGAAAATGGAATTCGGGTTTCGAACGCTGAGGGCCGGAATCCGGTCCCAGTACTCCACACGAAATTTCTACGAAGAATCCATGATGCTGACAGGAGACCTGGGTATCGGAGAAGTCGAGTGGATTGTTCAGTATAAGATTCAGGATCCGGTGAAGTTTCTGTTCAGGGTTCGGGATGTCCAGGGAACATTCCGTAACATTTGTGAAGCGTCTATGCGGGAAGTTGTGGGAGACCGTTCCATCAACGAAGTACTGACCACTGGACGTGAGGAAATTTCAATTGCAGCTCTGACGATGATGGGAAATCTCTGCAAGCAGTACGATACCGGCCTTGTGGTAAACAGGGTGGTCCTGCAGGACGTGAATCCCCCGGAACCGGTGAAACCGTCATTTAATGAAGTGAACCAGGCAATCCAGGAAAAAGAAAACATGATCAATCAGGCATTGGCCCAGTACAACAAGGTGATTCCAGAGGCAAAAGGAAAGGCGTTGCAGAAAATTCAGGAAGCAGAGGGTTACGCAGTCCGCCGGGTCAACGAGGCCCAGGGAGATGTTGCCAGGTTCAAGGATGTGCTTTTCCAGTATAGAAAGGCCCCGGCAATTACCAAGAAGCGCCTGTATTATGAAACAATGCAGGACATTATTCCCAAAATTGGGAAAATTGTGGTGATTGATGAAAAGGCAAAATCCGTTCTGCCTTTCCTGAACCTCGGGCAGGGGGTGGTGAAATGAAAACCGCAGGCGGACTGATTGCAGCGATTGTTATCGTGGCGCTATTTATAGCAAGTGGTGGAGTTTTTGTAGTGGACGAGACTCAGCAGGTGGTCATTACTCAATTCGGAAAACCGGTCGGGGAACCAATAAAAGAAGCTGGACTTCACTTCAAGATTCCTCTGATTCAGAAGGCGAATTTCTTTGATAAGCGATGGCTTGAATGGGATGGAGATGCAAATCAGATTACCACAAAGGATAAGAAGTACATCTGGGTAGACACCTATGCGAGATGGCGCATTTCAGATCCGCTGAATTTTTTTGAAACCATGGTCACTGAAATGGGCGCCCAGGGCAAGCTGGACGATATTATTGATGGAGAAACCCGGGTAAATGTAGCAAAGTTCGACCTGATTGAAGTTGTGCGAGCCAGCAACCGGCCGATGAATCTGACCAAGAGCACAGAAACAGGCCCGGTGGATCAGCAGGATTTTCATATTGAAACCGGCCGGGAGAAAATTAGTCGGTTGATTCTGGAAAAAATCAAAAAAGTGGCGCCAACGTATGGCATTGAACTGGTTGATTTCCGCATCAAGCGCCTGAACTATGAGAAATCTGTACGGGCCAAAGTCTATGAGCGAATGATCAGCGAGCGAAAGCGGATCGCGGAAGAATACCGTTCTGAAGGACAGGGAAAGAAAGCTGAAATTGTCGGGAAAACACAGCGGGAGCTGGAAAGAATCCAGTCGGAAGCCTATCGGAAATCTGAGGAAATTAAAGGAAAGGCAGACGCACAAGCAACAAAAATCTATGCGGATACCTATTCCAAGGATCCCAATTTTTACAAATTTCTGAAGGGTCTGGAAGCATTGAAAGCGACTGCTTCGAAAAAGCAGACAGTAATTCTCTCAACAGACAGCGAATTTTATGAGTTGATGAAACGATACAGATAACAGGAGAAAACTATGGGCACCGGGCTGAAAATTACGCTGGGTTCTGACCTGAAACTTCTGGAAACGACGAAACAGGCGTTCGACAATTTCATGGAAACGGTGGACGCAGGCGGCGAAGATTTTCGGTACTGGTGCTGGGTGGGAATACAGGAGGCATTGGTAAACGCCATTCGGCATGGAAATTCAGAAAACCCGGAGAGTCCAGTGGAATTCACCGTGAAGGCAACCGGGAAGGGAATGCGGTTTGAGGTTTCAGACCGTGGGAAAGGTGTGGTTCTGGAAAACATGCCTGACCCGACGGCTCCGGAGAATCTGCTACGCCCGTCGGGGAGGGGTTTTCTGTTTATTAAAAATGCCATGGACCGGGTTTCAACAATAAAGAAATCTGGTTCCTTTAAACTGGTTATGGAAAAAGATTTCAAAGGGGAGTAAGGATGCTGGAAATCAGGGAAAAAACAGTTTCTACTGTAAAAATCTTGAATTTGAAGGGCAAAATCACTATCGGTTCCGGAGATGTCACCCTTCGAAAGCGAATCGAAAAACTCATAGAAGAGGGGCAGCGTCAAATCATATTGAATATGGCGAGGGTATCTTACCTTGATTCTTCCGGTACCGGGGAACTGGTCAGTTGCCTCATCAAAGCACGAAGGGAAAATGGACAGTTGAAATTGTTGAATATCTCGCAGAAAATACAGGATATTCTACAGATTGCCCAGCTCTTCTCCATCTTTGAGGTGTTTACTGACGAATCTGAAGCTGTCGCAAGTTTCCTGTCTCCAGGGAAGTGAAGACAAGCGGCGCATTGCGCCGCATGCCGGGTAAAAGACAGAGGGAGAGGGGAAGTGTTCGCCTCGAACTCGCACTTTCACTTTCACTTTCTGTCCCCTACTCCAACTCTTCCGGGAGAGTGGTTCCAGTCATCTCTTCCAGGTAGGATTTCCACTTCGGGTAGCGGGGCATGTGCATGATGATTCCCAGCATTGCCACAATGAAAAATACATAAAATGAGTCATAGTTCCGTATGATGAAATATTCTGCAAATCCCATTATACAGATAGCTTCCGATAGTGCCAGTGAAACCAGGGATGCGGTTATCAGGCGATTAGCAAGGCTTTCGATACTTATATTTACTTTTTCTCCGGGAATTCTCAACAGAAGATATTTCACTATTCCTGCTGCCAGAAAACAAACAACAGTGGCAACCAGAAAAATCAAATGAAGGGCTCTGTTCTGTGTTGTCACAACGTCCATTCCCCTGCGCTCTATCCATTCCACAATTCCTGCATAAACCAGAATACTGACAAGGAAAGAAAACCATATCATGACTGATGATTTCAACTTTCTCCGTAGAATTTCAATATCATGTTCATTCATTTCCTGCTCCTGATCTTATGATTTTTCCTGAGGTCCCGATGTGGCCCGATTTGCTTCCAGGCGCTTCCAGCGTCGTTCCCTCAGTTTCAACGCCACTTTCTGCATATCTTCTTCCTGATCCAGTTCGTCCATAATTTCCAGCCCCAGCAATGTTTCAATAACGTCTTCCAGTGTAACGATTCCTTCAACACCACCATACTCATCCACGACCAGTGCGATATGTTCTCTTGAACCTGTCAGTTGCTCAAATAACGGAAAGAGCCTAAGAAAGTCCGGAACCGTTGGAATTTCGCGACGGAAGTCAGACAACGGACGAGCTCCCTCTCCCTTTACAAGTGCCATTAGAATGTCATTCTTCAAAACAAAACCGACTGTGTCATCAATGTCTTCTCCAAAGATTGGGATTCGAGAAAACGGTAGGTTTGGATGCGAAGTAATGGCGTCAGATATGATTTTATTCTGCTGAATTGCAAATACCACGGTACGGGGAGTCATTATGGCACTGACTTTCAGTGAAGAAAAATGGAGCATGTTCTGGAGAAGCGTAGATTCCATATTGTCTATTGCTCCGGACGTAGCACCAATTTCTGCCAACGCAGAGAGCTCTTCCCGGGAAGTAACAGGATGCATTACACCGCGTTTTCTCAATCGCCTGGCAATGAGCATGGCAAGCCAGACCAGGGGAGTCATGGCCGCTATCAGGATCGGTAGGACAAATGCGGCTGCAGGTGCCAGTTTCTTCCAGTAGTTTGCTCCGAGACTCTTTGGAATAATTTCGGCGAGATACAGTATGAGCAATGTCAGGATACCGGATGCGACTCCCACGTACTGGCTTCCAAAAACGAGTGCGGCCTGAGCGCCAACCCCGGCAGCGCCGATTGTATTGGCAATGGTGTTAAGGCTCAGGATTGCGGACAGGGGTTTTTCCACATCTCTTTTGAGTCGCTTCAATCGCTCTGCGGTGTGGGGAAAATTTACACTACTGGTGGCCACAAAGGCTGGTGTTATGCTTAGAAGTGTGGCCTCAAGGATAGAGCATACGAATGACACAACAAGAGCCAGAAGTGTGTAAAAAATTAACCACGACACAAGTCCCCTCCTGCCCATTCCGGGCCATTGAACAAACTACTGCAACCATAAATTGTTTACATATATATCATATCACAGGAGTGTCCAGCGACGCTCCGCAAGATATGCGGTTCTATTTCATGAACAGTTTTGACCCTTGTGAAAGGAAGACGAAGATAAGAAAGGTACTGCTGAAAGCTAATTTATTTCTCCAGGGCTGTCAATTCTGATATACTGTAAAAAAATAGAAGTGTGGAAGGCCATTTTGAAAGAACTGGAAAGCCTGTTCAGAAAATTCATGGAGTCCAGTGAGCCGGAAGAAGTCCTTGATTGTTGTACAGCGGATGGTTCGTCCGAGACTGGAACCGTGGCAATTATTTCAGAAGTCAAAGAGGCAGTTCTTACTGCGGTTGGCCAATCCACTGACAGAAGGGAAAGGGAATTCCAGGGCCTGGGGTATCAGTACTACCAGTCCGGTTCACCGGTTGCAAATTTGATTGCTGTTTTGAACTTCTTTCACCAGGGCTTTCTCTCTCTACTCTCTGAACTGGGAATGTTGGACAGGTACTGGAATCAGGTGGGCGAGTTTTTTGAGGACCTGAAAAATTTTGTAACGAAAGGTTATCTGCTGAAAGATCTCGATGAACTGGAATATGTATTCATGTCTGAGTTCAAGGACAAGATGGACATCAGTCCCCACATGAGGTGGGTTCAAGCCACTATCCAGTCCATCCGTGAAGACAAATGGGGAACATCGGGAGTGGACAGCACAATAAAGGCAGAACTGGACGGCTGGCTTTCCAAACCGGAGACCCGCCTTCTTCTGGGTGATGAGATTGAATGGGTGCAGATTCTTCATCGTGCAATCCAGCAACTGGCAATCGCCATGACTCAGGATATGAGATCGCGGAACTACCTTCAGATGTTTATACTGGCGAAGGAATTGGGAAAGAAAACGCTTTATTTTCTGCACACGCTGGGGGATCTTTATCTCTCTTTTGTCCAGAACAGAGAGAAGCGACTTGTGGATTTTCTCCATCTTGCCGTGTCTGGTGGCGAGGTTTCCCATGTAACTGTTCTTACAGTTGCAAGATTTGATGCATTAACCCGAATCTGGGGAGACACTGTCAAGAATATTGTTGTGGAAAAAATAGCAAATCATATTGATAATTCTTTTGCCACTTCATCTTCAAAAGGATTTTTTGTAGAGGGACGGCCCGGCAGAGTATATATTTTCCACACGGACCGATTTGGTTTGAAACTGGAGAACCAGATTCGCAAGCTAAAGGTTCGTCTCGAAGAAGAAAGCTTTTCTTTTGAAGGGAATACCATTGGATTTCGGGTTTCTGCTGGAACGGTTGGATTTCGGAAGGGAGAGAAACTCTCCAGGGATTTGATCAAGAAAGTGCTTGCCTTTGTGATAACCCGGGCATCTCTGTCTGAAGACGGATTCTACAATCTTGACGTTGAAGACAAGCGGGCTGTAATCAGCGGGATCATCCGAAATTACCAGCAGATACAATTCGTCCAAAGTACATTGAATGAAAAGAATATTCAACTGCACTTTCAACCGGTTGTTATGATGGAAACCAGGGAAGTGTACAACCTGGAAGCGCTTGCAAGGATTGTTACTCCTGACGCAGTGATATCAGCAAAAGACTTTATTCAGACAGTTTATGATCTGGGGATGATTCTGAAGCTGGATTCTCTGGTTTTTGAGAAAATATGTGAATACGAAGATAAGATCCGGAGCATTACGGATAAAGTGTTTCTGAACGTCAGTCCCTACTCCTTGAAGTCGGCCACCTTCAGAAATATCCTGAAAAATACCGTTCGGGAGCTGAAGGGTGCCGGTCTTTCTCTTACTGTTGAGTTGACGGAACAGGCCGTGCTCGATAATGTGGATGTAATTCGATTCATTAACGATAATTATGGAATACGTTTTGCGATAGATGATTTTGGTACCGGCTATTCATCTCTGCACACTGTGGCTTCGCTTTCCGAAAGCGGTGCGGTGGGGTATCTGAAAGTGGACGGAGAAATGGTCCGTCAGATGGAAGATTCTCAGGAAACGTACAAGGTGGTGAATACAATCATTCGGATGTCTGATGCTTTACGATTGAAAGCCATTCCGGAGTACGTGGAAACCCGCCGCATATCCCAAAGACTGCTTGCTATGGGTGTCAAGATGGGGCAGGGAAATTATTTCAGTCCACCGGTTCCCATTGATCAACTGTCTTCTAAGTAGTGCCGATCAACTGAAAGAAAAACGCAAGTGAAACTGCGAGGGGAAAAAATCCACCTGCTGCGGCTCTTCTAAATCTATTCCGGCACTCAACCTTAACCTTGTTTCTACTTAAACTTACCTTCTTCAGTCAGCGAATGCCAGATGCTGGGCGTGACAAAGAGCAACTGCCAATGCGTCTGATACGTCCAATGGTGCTTTTTCCAACCGAATACCCAGTTGGGTTTCAACAAGGAACCGCAATTGTTCCTTGTCTGCCTGACCATAGCCTGCGATGGTTTTCTTTACAGACCGAGGAGCATAGGCGGCCACGGAAATTTCTCGCAGGCTCAGTGCCGTTATTGCAGTCCCTCTGAGGTGGGCCAGCTTCACAGTGGACTTTACATTGACACCGGTGAAGATATCTTCAATTGCTGCGGCTCCAGGCTTGTAGGTTTCCAGAATCCTGTTCAGTCGATTAAAAAAGTCAGGTAAAATTATGGACAGTTCCTTGGATTTGAATCGAAGGTCTGTAAAAAAAACAGGGGAGCATTCTCCCCTCTGGTCACTATCTACAATCCCGATACCGGTACATGTTGTACCGGGGTCAATACCGATAATCCTCATCTATTCTTCCAGTTCCGCCTCGTCAAAATCCATGTTTGACCAGATATTCTGTACATCATCATGGTCTTCAAAAGCATCCAACAGCTTCAAAACAGATTGTAATTTTTTACCCTCGACCTGAACCGTTGTGGTGGGAATCATGGACAGAGAGGCTTCCCGCATCTCTACGCCAGCTTTTTCTATAGCTTCCCTTACCTTTTCGAAGTTTTCCACTTCACTGTACACGCCCCAGGTTTCCCCTTCGTCCAATACATCCTCTCCGCCACTTTCGACCGCGATTTCGAATAAGCTTTCTTCGTCGATTTTTTCCTTTTCAATGATTATGTAGCCTTTTCGGTTAAACATCCATGACACGGAGCCATTTTCGCCAAGATTTCCGTTATATTTTCCAAACAGATAGCGGATTTCCGGTGTCGTGCGGTTACGGTTGTCTGTTAAACATTCAACAATCACTGCAACACCACCGGGTCCGTAGCCTTCGTAGGTAGCTTCTTCGTAGCTCACACCTTCCAGCTCGCCTGTACCCTTCATAATGGCCCGTTTGATGTTATCTGCCGGCATATTTGCTGCTTTCCCGGCTGCAATTGCACTTCTCAACCGGGGATTGGCACTTTCATCTCCGCCACCCAGTCTTGCTGCGATGGTAATTTCTTTTATCAGGCGAGTAAAAATCTTCCCGCGCTTGGCGTCTTCCCGACCTTTTTTGTGTTTGATATTTGCCCATTTACTGTGTCCAGACATATTCCCTCCATTTTCATGGTGCGCTTCAATTTATCATTTTAATCTTATCATAAGCCCGGAAGCTCTACAGCATGAAAATGGGCGTAGAATCAGACTTCAGTTCCTCAAAAATCATCTGGACTGAATTGATGCAGCCACACTGCGGACAACGTTCCGTCCACTCATTGAGCTGTGCCTCACACGTGCTGCAGTGAAAACGAAAATCCAGCAGGTGAGCCTGCTCAACCAGTTCTTCAAGGTAATGAGCAGCCGTATGGTGCTCTCCTTTTCTATGATAAATCCGAGCCAGGTAATATTTCAGGGCAGGGATGTACGCCACCTCTCCTTCGAGGTTCTCAAAAATTTCTCTTGCTTTTTCCAGCATTTCAAGGCGATAGTAGAGTTTTCCAAGGTAGAACCTTGCCAGTACATGGTGGTTTTCATTGAGCACAACTTGTCCCAGTTCTTCCACTGCGGCTTCCGGATTTCCCTGCTCAAGGAGGACATCTTCAACCATTTTCAAAAAAATGACGATATGGGTACGCGAGAATCCCTGCTTCATTACCGCGAGCATTTCGCTGATTTTGCCCTTCTTGCGCAGCAGTTGCCCATAGCGAACGTAGGCGGGTGTAAAATCTGGAAAATCGGAAATCAGTTCCTTCAGGATGTGCTCAGATTCTCTCGTTTTCCCAAGTTCATAGCGAATCTCGGCGCCTTCCATTTCCGGAAAATGTTCGGAGTCTTCCTTTCTCCCTTTCCAGTAAACTTTGACTGCCCGGATCCAGTCACCGGATTGTTTCAGGTAATTCAAAAGGGCCCGATATGCCGTCGATCGCGGTTCCTTTCGTATCTTCTGTGCCATTTTTAGAAGCTCACGATGGTCCCATTCCAGCCTGGTTTCCAACAGCACATTCAGCAGCTTCAGGAAAGCCTGAACCGTTGTTTTCCTGTAGAAAGCCTTTTTAAAAGCGGCCGCGGCATCTTCAAACTGTTCCAACCTTTTATGGATGACCCCCATGGTCATGAGAATGTCGTAATTGTTACCTGATTTCCTGTACGCTTTCTGAATCTCTTCGAATGCCTCTTGGTATCTGTTGGCATACAGGTGGTTCAGTGCGCGGATAAAGTGGCGACCGGATCGCCATGTAAGATTTGTGCCCAGTCGAACTGACCGATACATCAAAAACGCACCAAGCGTCCCGGCGAAAAATATGAGAATTAGAACCCGATCAAGATCCAGTTCCAGACCGGCAGGCAATTGAAACGAAGTTTTCAGAAGCTCCTGGTTCATATACACTGCTGCGCTGATGAAAATCAGAAGCAAGACAACGAGTAAAATCAGGACAATGGTACGGAATTTCATGGTTTACCTCTGATACCGGATGTTCCGGATAATAGTGAAAGCCCGGTACAACTGTTCCAGCAACAGGCATCGCGCCCATTCATGAGTCAACGTCATTGGAGAAAGAGAGATGGTTTCAAAACCCTTTTTCCGGATTTCTCCGCTGAAGCCGTTTTCTCCTCCCACCATAAACAACGGATTTCTACTACCGTAGGTCAACTTCTTTTCAATAAAATTTGCGAACTCACGGGATGTCATCCGTTTTCCCCCTTCATCCATCAGGATTGGGTCATCCCCGGTTGACAGATGATTCAAAAACCCAGCGGTCTCTGCTGCTGTCCGGCGTACAGCATTGATTTCCCGACTTTCCGTCAAAACCACACGCTCTACACGATTAAACCGGTTCACCCGATTCAGGTAATCGTCTTCCAGAGACTTCAGGTACCGGTTCCGGGTTTTCCCGGGCCAGACTGTGCTAATCTTCATTTCGCCGAATCAACTTTTCGGCATCTGCCCACAGACTTTCAAGGTTGTATGTTGCCCGCTTTTCTTCAGTGAAAATGTGAACAATAATCTCTCCAAAATCTATCAAAATCCAGTCTGCCAGGTCGTATCCTTCCACACTGAACGGCTTTTGCCCGGCTTTTTTCAATATTTCATCGGCTATTGCCTGATTCTGCGGTACTGATGATCCGTTGGTGATAAAGAAAAAGTCTGCAATTGTAGTAAGTTCGGTTACTTTCAGAACCGAAATGTTTTCCGCTTTCTTTTCTTCTGCCGCCTGGATAATGTTATCCAACAATCCCATGTTTACCCCTTCCTGTATAAATCATGTTTTTCTATGTAATCAAGTACATCCGGGTTAATCATACCAGATGGTGATTGTCCGTTCAAAACCATTTTGCGAATTTCGCTGGAAGAGATTGCATAATCCGGCACTCTCAGAAGTGTTAACCCGGAAAACCCCGCTTCCAGGCGTTTTGATGAAATAATTTTTTTCCCTGTTACTTCGAGGATTTGATTCAAAGCATATTTGTTAGCATCCTCGCCTGCCCGTGTCGTGAAGACGATGGAAAACTCCAGAAGAAGCTGTTCCCAATCCTTCCATTCAAAGAGCTTGTTCAGGTTGTCCATTCCGGCGATGAAGAAGAAGGGCCGTTTTTCTGTCTTGTTCAGATGGCGTAACAGGTTGATGGTGTATGAAGGGCCTTTACTGCCATTGTCTGCGTCTGATACGCTTAATCCTTCGACCCCCCTGGTGGCCAGCCGAGCCATCTCCATACGGTGATGAAACAAAGAGGCCTTTTTCCCAAGAGGATGGATGGCGGCAGGTACAAAATAAACAGAATCTACACCTTCAAAGCTGGCAATGAATCGGGCTATTTCCACATGACCATTGTGTATTGGATCAAAGGTTCCGCCGTAATAGCCAATCATCTATACCTCGTTCAGAAAATAGTTTTTTCGGTCTGGCTCCTCTGGTTGAACTGTTTCTCTTGTTGTGGGAGTGGGTCGGGCGGCCTCCACCAGGTGGCCCAGTTCCGATATCATCACTTTCAGCCCTTCTCCGGTTACCGCTGAGATCCGGAAGAGAGGGATCTGTTTGTCCCGGCAAAATTGATCGAACTTTTTCAATTCCTCCTGCGAAGCAAGGCTGTCCATCTTGTTTACCGCAACGACAAAATGACGATTTAGCATGTCGGAATTAAACTTCTTCACCTCTTCCCGAATAGTTTCAAATTCCTCAATCAGCGAGCCATGTGGGGATGCCCCGTCCAGTAGATGAAGGAGAATACGGGTTCGTTCAATATGACGAAGAAATTTAATTCCAAGGCCCCGTCCCTCAGCGGCACCTTCAATCAGGCCGGGAATGTCTGCAACAAGAAAGGACTTGAAATCATCATAAGATACAACACCAAGGTTGGGGTGGAGTGTGGTGAATTCATAAGCATCTATTTTCGGTCTGGCGCTGGAAATATGGGAGATGAGCGTCGATTTGCCGACGTTTGGATACCCGACCAGAGCCACATCGGCGATGAGCTTCAGTTCAAGCCGGATGTTAATGGGTTCAATCAGCTGGCCGTCCTCCGAATACCGGGGTGCCCGATTGGTGGCCGTGGAAAACCGCGCGTTTCCCTTTCCCCCTCTTCCACCTTTCTGGACCACGATCTGTTGTTTATCTTCGAGGATTTCAGCCAGCAGTTCCCCGGTTTCCGAGTCCCGCACAATTGTACCAATGGGAACCTTAACGATACAGGGGCGGCCATTTCGTCCATGCATGTCCTTGCCCTTGCCGTGTTCACCTCTTTCACCTCGGTAGTGCTGGCGCTGGCGCAACCGGGTCAGGCTGTTGATGTCGGCATGACCCTCAAAAATCACGTCTCCGCCATCTCCTCCGTCTCCGCCATCGGGGCCTCCCTTTGGAACATACTTTTCCCGGCGAAAACTCATGCAGCCATTCCCGCCACTGCCTGCCTGGATGACCATTTTCAATTCATCTACAAACATAAAAACCGCCTGAAACAACAAAGGGGGGCTCAAGGCCCCCCAATAGATCAAGAAAACAGAATTAGTGAAGCGCTTCTGTTATGGTTACGAATTTACCGAAGCGGCCCCGGTCGCGGAACCGAACAACGCCGGTAGCCAGTGCAAACAAAGTGTCATCTTTACCACGGCCAACGTTTTCACCCGGTTTGAAATGGGTTCCACGCTGACGAACAATAATGGTCCCGGCATTGATCAGCTGTCCGTCCTGACGTTTTACTCCAAGGCGCTGAGCGTTACTGTCTCTGCCGTTTCGGGAACTTCCCTGTCCTTTTTTATGAGCCATTACTTACCCCTTGATTCCTTCAATTTTCAAAACAGTCAGCAATTGGCGGTGACCTCTCATCCGCTTATACTGTTTCCGTCTTTTCTTTTTGAATACGAGAACCTTCTTACCTTTCTTGTGTTCGAGGACTTTTGCTGTGACGTTGGCACCGTCCACATACGGAGTACCGACTTCTACACTGTCGTCCTTTCCCAGCAGCTTTACTTTGTCCAGATCAATGGTGCTGCCTTCATCTGCCAGCAGCCGGTCAACGATGAGAATCTGGCCTTCGATTACCTTATGCTGCTTGCCCTGGGTTTCCACTATTGCGTACATGTCCAAAATCCTCCCTCGAAATCTCGTCACACAGCGGTTGACTGTATCACAGTATTTGCTCCGGCGTCAAGAAAACCTGAACCAGAGACAAAAAAAGCTCCACTCTTCAGGAGCGTTGCATTTGAAAATTGGTAGCGGGGGTGGGATTTGAACCCACGGCCTCCGGGTTATGAGCCCGACGAGCTACCTGACTGCTCTCCCCCGCGTCACCGGATACCT
>CBEUWV010000007.1:0-17756 GCA_965546895.1 uncultured bacterium | reverse complement strand
ATTGTTCTCTTGTCCACTTTGGTGGGGAACAAGTCTGTTTGCCTATTCCATTAAGGGGCTGAACTATGTGGACAACCAGTTTGGCACAAAGGTTACGGTCTTTCACGACCAGCAGCAGCCCCTCCAGTACACTGTGGTCAGCGATACGGGGCACTTGTATGTAGTGGAAATTAGTGGCGTAGACTCTATGGAGGCGAAGGTACCAAAGCTTTCGACCAGAGAAATTCAGGCATTCAATATGGAAAAACTGGGGAAAGGGCAATACCGTCTGACTTTCCTGAGAAAACCCGGGATTCACGTTTCAGTGGAGAACACGGGCCAACACCTTTCCTTTCTCTTTACCGGGACCCAGAAAACAAACATGGTTCTCAAAGAAGCTTCAACGCTGGATGACAATCTCCTTGCGGTAAAATTTTCTACATCAGGAAAGGCGTACTACACTGCATCCAGTGAGGGAAGCCATGCTGAGCTCCTGATCCGAAATGCATCCCTTGCAACAATTGACAAGGCAAATGTTCCGACGGCATTCAAGCATTTTAGGAGCCTGAATGTCCGCCAGGCGGGAGACAATGTCAGACTTTCTGTTGATTCAGATTTCTCGAAGGTGATGGCCAAAGTTCGAGAGAATCCGGATGGCCTTGCGTTTTACGTAGGAGAGGTATTGACACCTGATCAGGACACAGCAGCAGATAATGAGGCCACGAAAGAAGGCAAGTCAAATCAGAAATATGCGTTTGTGACCCGTACCATTGAAGGCGGCGGAAAGAAATTTAGCGGTGAGAAAATTGGCCTTATCGATATCAAGGATATTGATATCAAAGATCTGCTTCGGTATATTTCAGAATTTGCCGGTCTGAACCTGATTGTGGATCAATCTGTGACGGGAACCGCAACGTACAGGTTCAAAGATATTCCATGGGATCAGGCCCTTGACATTATCCTGAAGGACAAGGGGCTGGGAAGTGAATTGCAAAATGGCGTTTTGCGGGTTGCCACAACTGAGAAATTTCGCCAGGAAGAACAGGAAAGGCGCAAACTGAAAGAAGAACAGGACTTGAGTGTTCCGACTCAGACCATTACGAAGCCGTTATCTTACGCGAAGGTAAAAGATATTGAAAAAATCATCAAGGAAAACCTGTCCAAGCGTGGCAAAATGATGGTTGATGAGCGGACAAATATCATCATTATAACGGATATTCCGGACAAGATCCCGGGGATTGTAGAATTGATCAATACCCTGGATAAGGCGACTACGCAGGTGCTGATTGAAGCACGTATTGTGGAAGTGGCGAAGACCTTCAAACGGGAGTTGGGTATTCAATGGGGATTTACCGGTATGTATGATTCTTCCCTCGGTACCCAGACGGGGATGAACTTTCCCAATAGCTTAAGCTTTGGTGGCGTTTTAGACCCAACTTCCGGTGATATCGGTTCAATTGGCGGGTACGCCGTCAATATGCCGGCAACCAGCGCGACCAGTGCTTTCGGGCTGCACATGGGGAATGTGCTGGGCTCCTTCTCACTGGACATGGTTCTGTCGGCAATGGAAGATGACGGTCTTGGCCGTATCCTCTCCAGGCCAAAAGTTGTCACCCAGAACAACAAAACGGCGGAAATCGAGAGTGGGGCGCGCATACCAATTCAGACGGTTCAAAACAATACGGTTACGGTGCAGTACATCAATGCATCTTTAAAGCTTGAAGTGACGCCCCAGATTACCGCGGAAGGGACCATCATCATGGATGTCCATGTAAAAAAAGAGGAACCAGACTGGACCCATGTAATTCAGGGAAATCCCACCATCGTTACCCGGAATGCGGCCACTCAGGTCCTGGTACGTAACGGTGGAACTACAGTGATCGGTGGCATCTTCCAGGTAAATGATCAGTATGACCACGGTCGAGTACCGGGCTTATCCAAGATTCCGCTTCTGGGATGGCTGTTCAAACATGATTTGAACTCCACACCCAACAACGAGCTGTTGATTTTTGTCACACCGAAAATTGTCGAATATTAAACATAAATGAGGGAGAAGAGTATGAAAATCAAAATTTTCTCGTTTCTTTTGGCCCTGGGTATGGTTTTCGCGGTGGGATGCAGTGGTGGTGCGGCAGGGGATGCCCAGGTGCCGTCTGTATTCAAAGTGGATTCCATTGTCAGCAGCAATGGTCAGAATAATGTTGAGTCAGACATGGTCAATGCCGATGACGGCATTACAGCAGATTATGCTACCGTCACTGTCAGTAATTTTTTAAAGAACCCCAATGCAACTCCATCGCACTTCAATGATGTGACCATCACGGGCTACAGCGTGAGCTTCTCCAGGAGTGACGGTGGTACGGTGTTTTCAAATTTTAACGGTGGTCTTTCCCAGACTGTCACAGTTAATAGCACGGCAACATTCGATGTCATGGTTGTCAGGCTGGAAGAAAAAACCAGTGGAGCTCTTGCCGGGACTCTTTCACCATATGAAATGACGGCGACGATTACATTGACCGGCAGGAATGGCTCCGGCCAGTCAGTCAACTCGACGGGTACCATTGAAGTGACAATTGGCAATTATGGGGATGATGTCGGCCCGCTTGTGCCGGCAATCGGCTCTTTCTTTGCAGACAAGACAGAGGGTGTTGACGGGGACAGCGTGGCCCTGGCATGGTATGTCACTGGTGACGTAAATGAATTGATTCTCAACCCCGGCGATATTCATCTGCCTCCTGTTGGATATTACCCGTATGGCACGTACACGATTTCCAATGTGGATTTTCCCCAGACATTTACTCTGGTGGCGATGGGCATTTTCGGCGTTACGTCAGAAACTGTGAGCGTGGATGAAACTACAGTCCCTCCAGTTGTTCCAACGATTAACACCTTTGCCGCTCAACCATCAACGATAGGCAGTGGCCAGAGTGCAACGTTGAGCTGGAATGTGTCCAACGCGACTGCCGTGACGATTTATCCGGGAATTGGTACAGTTGCTCCAACATCAGGTGAAATGACGATATCACCGCAATTCTCCACCACATACACGCTGGTTGCCAGCAATGGAGATGGGGTTAAGACATCAACTGCCGCTGTGACTGTAAGCAACGCTGAACCGCAGATCACTCTTTTTACCGGGAGCACAGACAGTGTGGACCAGAATGACGTGGCGCATCTCTACTGGACGATTCAGGGTGATTATTCGAAAGCAGAGTTATTCCCGTATTACAGTGAGGCGAATGACATCATTGATGTCACGAACCAGAATTCCATTGTGACGGAACCTGTCCAGGTGGAAACTACTTTCGTCTTAACCGCTTATGGTGACACGACTACGGTAAACAAAACATTCAAAATTAAGATTAACGAATCCACTAAGAGTCAGGTAAAGATTGCGGATGGTGCTGTGACTGCGGGAGTGCTTTCCTGGAAAATCGAAAATCCTGCTGTATCATCTCTAAATTATGATGTTTACACTGTGGACGGCGATAGACTGGTATTCAGCAGGGCCAGCGGTCAGGTGGAAGATGGTAACGGTATCATTTCAACGGATTACAAGGTCTTGAATAAGGGCTGTGGATACAGCGTGGTTCAGTTGGTCGCAGTTGACAAAGATGGTCATGCAGTCAATCACTATTCTCTCGTTCAAGGGAACGGTCTTTGCAAACGACAGAGTGCACTTCGGCTTGACAGTGACAACCCGGCCATTTACAGAGCAACTCCGGGGAACGCAAAGGCCTCTAATTTGAGCATTGACCTGCCAGCGGAAATGGTAGGGGGAACAGTGATGTTGAAAGCTGTATCCGGCGAGAAAGACATTCAGATGAGAGATGTCAGTGGTCAATGGGTACCGCTGAATAGCGGCAGATTGATTTCTGTGGATTCAACCCGGCTGAACATATCAATTCGGGATGATTACCGCAGGAATATTTCCAATGAAGTCGCTCTTCTCATCTGGGGTCATACGAATGACGGACAGCCTGAAGGCAAGGTTGTGACACTCGGACTCCGGTAATGGCGCAAACCAATCGGATCGCGTTACTGCAAAAGGCCGAGGACGCGGCTCACAAAGGTAATTATGATGAGGCACTGGGAATTGTTTCCCGGTGCCTTGATCTTTATCCCGGTTTCAGCCCCGCGAGAGTTTTGAAAGGAGAGATTCTTGCCAGGACAGGGAGCCTCGACGGAGCAACCGCAGAACTTCGAGCAATTATTGCATCCAATCCGGAAAATATCCGTGCGAGGATGATTTTAACAGAGTTACTGATTCAGCAGAACGATCAGAAACAGGCGATGATTCATCTGGAATTTCTGTCGTTCATGGTGCCGGAAAATGATCCCGCTTTACTGGATTTGAAGCAAAGGGCTGAAGAACTTCAGCCAGAATCTGTTGAGGAGGAAAAAATTCAGACCCTTGAATTCGGTATCGTAGACGAACCGGAGGGCGACGAGCAGTTGTTACCGGATGAGCCGGGAAAAGTTGATGACGAGAATGTGATTCTGGAAGATGAGGTCACAGAAATTTTCAGGGAAGAAGATTTGAAAAAGGACCTCGACGAGGCAGCTTTTCAAGTGTCAGAAAATACAGACGAGGGAAAAACTGAAGCTGAAGAAATAATCAGCGAACAGTTGATCATGACGGATGTGGATGAGGAGCTGGAAGAAGTACTGGAAAGCGAAGCCGTCCAGCAGAATGTAGTTGCAGCGGCTCATGTCCCTGAGGAACAGGGAGAAGGGGAAGACCTGAAAAAGGCTGACGTTGAGATCAACACCCTGACGATGGCCCGCGTGTACGAACGTCAGAAGATGTATACAGAGGCTCTTGACGTTTTGGAAGCCATATATGCCAAAAATGCGACGGAAGAACTTGCAGATGAAATCAAGAGAGTAAGGGGTCTGTCTGAGAGCAGAATCAGCGGAAGCGAGAAGGGCAGGAGATTGAGAATAATTGCTTCCCTGAACGACTGGATGGAGAAAATTACATGCAATTCGACAAACTGACGGGAGATATTGGAGACCGGGAATTTGTGGTTTTTGACAAGGAAGCACTGGTTGTGTATCAATCCCCGGGGTCGGAGTTGGATAGAATGGTTATTGACCTTGCCGATCTCGTCGCCAATACGTTGAAACTGGAAATGTTTACCCCGACCGAGTCGTTGTTGAATCTTGATGGACGCCTTGTTTTATTGAGGCAGGCAGGTGATTTTTTTATTGCGCTGCTTTCCAGAAAGAATCAAAAAGGAGATGAGACTCTTGCAGTAGATATGTTGAAATTGCACAGTAGACTGCTACCGGAGTTAACCTGAGATCCGGTGGCCACCGGAGAGAGAGTGTTCTCAGGATGATTGTTTTTCATCGAAAATGCTAAATCATAATATGGAGGCCCGTGGGCGTGTTGTCTGACGGGCTTCTCTGGTTGACGGGAGGACAGAAAGCCCCTATACTCGAAGTGGATACTGCAGGAGGAGACAATGTACGATACCAGTGATTTTAGAAATGGCTTGAAAATTGAGTTGGACGGTGTTCCCTTTGAGATTGTTGAGTTCCTTCATGTTAAACCGGGTAAGGGTGGGGCATTTGTTCGTACAAAGATGAAAAATATGCAGACCGGGGCTGTACTCAGCAAGACTTTCCGGGCAGGAGAGAAGGTCGGAAAGCCGGAATTGCAGGACAGTCACATGCAATTTTTGTATACTCAGGGTGATGATCTGATGCTGATGGATTTGGACTCTTATGAGCAGATCCCGGTTCCGGTGTCAAAACTGGGGGATAAACGCCTGTTCATGAAAGAGGATATGGAGATTGATGTTCTGTTTTACAAAGGAGAGGCAATTTCAATTGAGTTGCCCATCTTTGTGGAGCTTGAGATCAGCCACACGGACCCGGGACTTCGCGGAGATACGGCAAGCGGTGGTAGCAAACCAGCCACTTTAGAAACTGGAGCAGTGATTCAGGTGCCTCTGTTCATTTCCGAAGGGGAACTGGTGCGGATAGATACACGAACTGGAGAATACATTACGAGGGTAAAAAAGTGAACGTAAAAGAAATTCAAAAGCTGATGGAGGCATTCCAGAAAAACGGACTGAGTGAACTGGAGCTTGCTGACGGGACATTCAATATGAAATTGAAGCGTGAAATTACCGGTGTTAGTCCCAACCTGGTTCCCGAAGTGCAGGGAGGTCAGATTTCAAGTCCCGTGTCCAACCTGCCGATCGCGGCTTCCGGGAAAAAGGAAGGTGCTCAGGACCTGGAATCTGAAGGTCTCGTTATGATTGAGTCACCTATCATTGGCACTTTTTATAGTTCACCAAATCCAGATGCCGATCCCTATGTTGCAGTTGGAGATGTCATTCGGAAAGGCCAGGTGTTGTGCATAATTGAGGCGATGAAGATTATGAATGAAATCGAATCGGAGATCGAGGGCACTGTCGTAAAAATCTTTCCGAAAAATGCGGAAGCGGTGGAATATGGGCAGGAACTTTTCGCCGTGAAGCCGGTGTGAGACTCTTGGATTCATGTTCAAAAAAATTCTAATCGCCAACAGAGGTGAAATCGCCTTACGAATCATTAATGCGTGCAAGGAACTGGGAATTCCAACTGTTGGCGTCTATTCTGTGGCAGACCGGGATTCACTTCATGTAAAACTGGCGGATGAGTGCATTTGCATCGGTGCTGCGGCAAGTTCCCAGAGCTACCTTTCCATCCCTGCAATTATTTCCGCTGCGGAAATCACAGGGGCAGACGCGATTCATCCCGGATATGGTTTTCTGGCTGAGAATGCTTATTTTGCCGAGGTGTGCAAGGGGTGCGGTATCACTTTTATCGGCCCGAAAGCGGAGCATATCCGGTTAATGGGCGACAAGTCCCGAGCAAGGGACACAATGATTCGTAAGAAAGTTCCGGTTGTACCGGGAAGCGATGGGCCGATTACTTGTGAGGAGGAATTGCCTGAACTCGCAAAACATGTCGGATATCCCGTGATTTTGAAGGCATCTGCCGGGGGTGGCGGGAAAGGAATGAGAATTGTCCGTGAGAAGAAGGACTTAATTTCTGCCTACAACATGGCAAAGGCTGAAGCCGGTGCGGCATTTGGTGATGAAACCATGTACATGGAAAAGTACATTGAGAATCCAAGACACATAGAATTGCAGATTGCAGCAGACAATGATGGCAACACAGTTCATCTCGGGGAGCGGGAGTGTTCGATTCAGAGAAATCATCAAAAATTGATTGAAGAAGCACTTTCATCTGTTCTGACTCCTGAACAAAGAATGAAAATGGGAAATACCGCGAAAAAGGCGGCAACAGCCATTGGGTATTCCAACCTCGGGACTGTCGAGTTTCTTCTGGATGGCGATGGCAGGTACTATTTCATGGAAATGAACACACGGATTCAAGTAGAACATACCGTAACCGAAGGCGTAACTGATGTTGACCTTGTGAAACTTCAAATCGGTCTTGCGGCTGATGATAAATTGCCTTTCACACAGCGGGATGTTAAATTTGCAGGCCATTGCATTGAATGTCGAATTAATGCTGAAGATCCGGTTTCTTTCATGCCTTCCCCTGGAAGGATTGAAGCTTTTCACGCACCGGGGGGGCTGGGTGTTCGCCTGGAAACGGCAACTTATTCAGGGTATACTGTATCCCCCTATTACGATTCAATGATTGGAAAATTGATCACATTCGGACGTAATCGCCCGGAAGCAATTGCCAGAATGAAACGCGCACTGGGAATGTTCTTCATTGAAGGAATAAAGACCAATATCCCAATGCATTTGAGGATACTGGAAGATGAGGATTTCAAGTCAGGCAATGTAACCACCCATTTTATGGACCGATTTGCTCGAAAATGAGATATCTGGTAATCAGCGACATCCACGGGAATATAGAAGCCCTGAGGGCCGTCATTGCATTTGTAAGGAGGAAGAAATATTCCGGTGTTTTGTTCCTGGGTGATCTCGTGGGTTACGGTGCAGCCCCCAACCAGGTTGTGGATACTGTGCAACGTTTGCGGGGATTGGTGTGTGTCCGGGGAAATCACGACAAAGTCTGTTCCGGAATTGAAGAGGGTTACAATTTCAATGACAAGGCAAAGATCGCGGCAGACTGGACCTTTGAAAAGCTGTCAATGGACAATCTGAAATTTATCCGGGAGATGCCACGGGGACCGGTACAGGTAAATGAAAGGATTGTATTATCCCATGGTTCACCCGCCAATGAAGATTATTATCTTTTCAGTGAATTCGATGCTTTCCAGGTTTTTAACCGCTTTTCCACGCATATGATGTTCTTTGGCCATACTCATGTGCCGTGTGTATTTGACTTTGATGGAACAACAATCCATTTCAGACGTTTATTGGATCGGGATGTTGTGCATCTGGATCCCACTCATAGATATTTGATCAATCCGGGTTCGGTGGGGCAACCCAGGGACCGTGATTATCGGGCATCTTCTTTAATTTTGGATTCTGATGCTGAAAAACTGTACTATTATCGGGTCCATTACAATGTTGAAGCTGCACAGAATCGTATTCTTGCGGAGGGGTTGCCCTATCATCTTGCAGCACGCCTTTCTTTCGGCGTTTAATCATACAATCTTTCTTAAACCAGGAGGAATCATGAAGATTTTTGCTCTTTTTATGCTGTCAATCTCCGGTCTGTCACTCTTTGCCGCCAATAAGCCGGTTCCACTGAAAGAGGGAGATGTGGTCCCTTCCTTCAGCCTTCAGAATCAGAATGCCCAGGTTGTGGACAGTTCAACATATAAGGGGAAATGGGTTGTACTCTATTTCTACCCCAAAGACGACACACCTGGCTGCCGGAAAGAAGCATTGACGTTTACCCGACTGAAAAAAGAATATACAGCAGAAAACGCGGTCATTCTCGGGGTGAACCCGGCCGATTCCGCAAGTCACAAGAAGTTTGAGAAGAAGTATGACCTGAAGATTAACTTGCTGGTAGACAAAGATAGGAAACTGATGAAACTGTTCGGAATCAAGAGCTTTCTGGGTTTTTGTTCCCGGGACACCATTTTGATAAATCCGGAAGGAAAAGTGGAAAAAATTTATCGGGGCGTTTCTCCAGAGGGGAGTCCGGTGGATATTCTGGCCTATATCCGGTCTCACCGGAAACGGTAGGGGTGTTTCTTCATCGTAGTTTCAGTTGAAACGTCAAGTCTTCGTTGATTTCCAGTTTTTGATTTCTCACAAGAACGCGAAGTGCCTTTTTTAGTTTCCATGCGGGAAATCCGGAGCTCCGGACCATCCACTGAAGATTCAGGCGTTCTGCCGGATGGCGCTGAAGTAATTGAATCAGAGTTTTTTCCACATCGTTCGGCAATACGATCAGTTCTTCTTCTCCGGTGAAATGACTGTCAAGGAGTTGTTCCGGTAGAAAAGACTGTGCATAAAATGGATTGCTGTGAGAATAGACGTAGCGGTTTTCCCCGGCAAATTCAGCTGCATCCGGATAGTGACGGTCCTTCAGATGGACAGGTACTGGAAAACTTTCCCCTTTCTGAATCAGGCTTATTGCACCATCAATTGCTCTGATTGTCTCGTTTGATTTTGGTGCCCGGGCGAGAAAAATGGCGGTCTGGGAGAGGTGTATTCTGGCCTCCGGCAATCCCAATTGCTGGACAGCATGCAATGTTGCTGACGCAAGAACTGTGCCCATGGGCTCTGCGTTTCCAATATCTTCTGCAGCACAGATGAACATTCTTCTTGCAATAAACTCAGGATCTTCTCCGGCTGCAATCATTTTCCCCAGCCAGTATACGGCTGCGTCCGGATCACTGCCCCGAATACTCTTCTGGAGTGCCGAGGCGTGATCATAGTGTTGGTCAGAAAGCCTGTCGTAAATCGGATTTGTTCCAAGTTCCGAGAATGCCGAAGCTCCGGTGATAGAAACGGCTTCCAGCATGTTAAATGCCTGGCGCATATCTCCCTGGGATAAATGGGAAATATGGCTCAATGTTTTCTGGTCAATTTCTTTTTCAAGTCTGCCGGAAATATCTGCCAATGCCTGTTGGATGGATGCAAAGGACAAGGGCTTGAACGGCATGATGAGACAGCGGGATCGAATGGCCTTGTTGACGGAGAAAGCAGGGTTCTCCGTGGTGGATCCTACCAGGATGAGGGTTCCTTTTTCGACATGAGGAAGTAGAATATCCTGCTGCAATTTATTGAATCGGTGAATTTCATCAATGAAGACAAGAAGTGAACCCACCGTCTTTGCCTTGGCGATAATCGCTTTCAGTTCCTTTGCGCCACTGTCCGTAGCTGAAATATCCAGGAACGTCATTGATAAAGATCGGCTGAGAATTCTGGCAAGTGTAGTTTTTCCGGACCCCGGTGGTCCCCAGAAAATCATGGATTGGATGTGTTTTTTTTCAATAAAACGTCGAATAGGTTTCCCCGGGCCCACAAGGTGTTCCTGGCCGACAAAGTCGTCCAGTGAGTCGGGTCGAAACTTCTCCGCAAAAGGTTTTTGCATCGGTTTTTTTCCACTCCCTCAATCTCAAGTGTAGTGATTGTACCACGGAGATTCAGGTCGACGACAGGAATGTTGAATTGAGGGCAATGAGTGCGGCAGGCTGGCTGGACTGGCTTGTGTACGGATAGAATATCCATTACAATGTTTGAAAGCAGTGGCGTCGGAGGATGGATGGTTTACAAATGCATTGGTATAATGTCCGGTACATCTCTGGATGGTGTAGACGTTGCATTGGTGGATGTTTCTGTTGATGGAAGCAGTATTCGTTTTCTGCACGGCATCACCAGGCCGTTTTCCGATTCCCTGCGCCAAAGACTGATGATTCTTGCGGGAAACGAGACTGTGAATAAGGAAGAGCTGGTGAGAATGGACGCACTGATGGGCCATGTGCTATCGGATGCGGTGGAAGAACTATTGGCAGAATCCGGGTTGGCGGCAAAAGATGTTCTTCTGATTGCTTCTCACGGTCAAACCATCGGTCACTATCCGGAATGGAAAGAAAAATTTGGACATTCTACGGCATTCACATTACAAATCGGAGACGGTGATATTCTTGCAACCAGATTGGGAATCCCGGTGGTTTCAGATTTCAGGAGACGGGATATGGCAATGGGGGGGGAAGGAGCGCCGTTAATTCCATTGATGGACACCTTTCTTTTTCAGGGCCGGGACAAGAATCGTTGCTGTTTGAACATCGGAGGAATTGCAAATGTTACGGTTCTCCCTGCGGACGGGTCTACGGCCACTGCCTTTGATACCGGCCCGGGGAATTGCTTGTCTGATCTTGTAATTGAACGGTTAATTGGCCAGGGCCTGAGATATGATCCGGGTGGGGAATATGCGCGCCGCGGGAAGGTTCATGATGAGATTTTGACACGGGCTATGGCAGACGCATACTTTCAACAACCACCGCCAAAATCCACCGGCCGTGAATATTTCGATGAGAAATTCCTTGATTTTCTCCTGGGCATGGGAAGAGACATCCCGTTTGTGGATATGGTTGCCACTGTTTCGTGCCTGACGCCGAGAAGCATCGCAGACGCACTGCACCGATTTGTGACTGTGGACCATTTCCCCTCAGAACTGATTGTGTCAGGTGGTGGGGTTCACAACCTTTTCTTCATGGATAAATTACGCGCCCTTCTCCCGGAAGTGAATGTGGTTTCATCAGGCGAATACGGGGTTGACCCGGACTTCAAAGAGGCGATGGGTTTCGCTTTGATGGGCTATCGTACACTGAAAGGCTTGCCCTCTTCAATTCCGGCCGTCACTGGGGCCGGATCAGGACAGATTCTCGGAAAACTCTCTCTGACAAAAGAAGTTTTTCGATTTTTTTCACCGGAGCAGTGAAATCTCCAATTCTGTCAGAATTTCCCTCTATTCTACCGTGACGCTCTTGGCGAGATTTCGGGGCTTATCAACATCTCGCCCCTTCAAGTCAGCAACATGGTACGCAAATAGCTGCAATGGAATGACGTTGATGATGGGTTGCAGGACTTCCACTGTCCGTGGTACGTAAATCACGTCATCAACTATTTCGGAAAGGCTGTGATCTCCTATGGTGGCGATTGCCAGTATTCGACCATTTCGAGCCTTTATTTCCTGAATGTTGTTGATCATCTTTTCGTAAGAGTAATCCTGTGTAGCGATGGCTACGGTGGGAAATTGAGAGTCAATCAGTGAAATTGGGCCGTGCTTCATTTCCCCTGCGGGGTATCCTTCTGCGTGAACATAAGAGATTTCTTTCAATTTTAATGCACCTTCCATGGCGATGGGATAATTCAAATTACGTCCCAGGAAAAGAAAATCACGGTAGTTCAGATAATTTTCGGCCAATTTTCGGATGGTCGCACTTTGTTTCAACACTTGTTTGATGTGGTCAGGAACCTTTTTCAGTTCCTGGATAATGCGCATGCCTTCGTTGATAGAAAGGTGGTGACTTCGTCCAACCAGTAATGCCATCAGCGCCAGGATTGTGCACTGGGACACAAATATCTTTGTAGATGCGACGCCGATTTCGGGCCCGGCGTGGTTGTAAATCCCGGCATCTGTTTCCTTGGAGATTGAAGACCCCACAACATTGACAAGTCCTAGCGTCAGGGCACCTTTACGCCTGGATTCTCTCAGTGCTGCCAGTGTATCCGCTGTTTCCCCAGATTGAGATATGGCCACGACACAGGTGTTTTCGTCAATCTTGAGGTTTCGGTAGCGGAATTCAGATGCGAAATCCACATTTACATCCAGATCGGTAAGTATTTCAAAGAGATACTTTGCGTACAGGCCGGCATAGTAAGATGTTCCACAGGAAATGAACACAATCCGCTGCAGGTTCTTCAAGCTGTCCAGTACCGAGTCCAATCCACCCAGCCTGGAAATTCCTTCACTTTCGATAATTCGGCCTCGAATGGCGTTTTCTATAGTTTCCGGTTGCTCAAAAATCTCCTTCAGCATGAAATGCTTATAGCCCTTTTTCTCATTTTCGAATACTTCCCAGTCAATTGTTTCCAGCTCTTTATCGATTTTGTTCAGGTTCAGGTCGGTGATGGTAATGTTGTTGGAATTGAGGACTGCCATTTCGTCATCGTTAAGATAAATAACTTTATTGGTGTGGCGGATAAAGGCGTTAATGTCAGATGCAGCGAGAAATTCATCCTGTCCGACGCCGATAATGAGGGGGCTTCCTCTTCTCGCCACCACGATTTTGTCAGGAATCTTACGATACAGGACCGCAATGCCGAAAGTACCGGATACCCGACCCAATGCTTTGCGAACAGCTTCAGGAAGATCCGGTGTCTCTGTTTCATTCAAAAAATCTTCAACAAGATGGGCGAGGACTTCGGTGTCGGTTTCGGAGCGAAATTTGTGTCCCTTTTCCATTAGTTCTTCTTTTAATTCAGCAAAATTCTCGATGATACCATTGTGTATCAGCATAATATCACCAGTGCAGTCCGTATGGGGGTGTGCATTTTTCTCGGTGGGTTTGCCGTGGGTGGCCCACCGGGTATGCGCAATTCCAGAGGTACCCGGAAGTTCTCTCAAGTTGAGTTTCTTTTCCAGCTCCATGACTTTTCCCACGGATTTTACCATGTGCGCAGTTTCTTGTTTGCTGTCCACAATAGCGATACCGGCGGAATCGTACCCCCGGTATTCCAGCCGTTTCAATCCCTCAAGGAGAATGGGTGCTGCATTCTGACGACCCGCATAACACACAATTCCACACATAAAGACCTCGTTTTGTCAAATTACCTGTTTATATACTCAGTTCAATCGCCCGGATAATCTCAAAGAATATATTCGGACTTACAGGCATTATAGGTGAATTTTCCTGTCTTGTAAAACCGGATAGGAGTGCGGGGACTTATGATTCTGATACAATGAAGGTATGAGAAGAATACTGGCAGTGGGCTCAAAAGAAAGTCTGTCGCGCTTGGATCGAACGGAGGGAGAAATTGTTCGACTTCAACTCATCCGATTTGAAGCAGTGCCGGTTGATTTTCCGCAAAAGTACTTTGACTGGGTATTTTTCGGGAGCCGCCGGGGAGTCCGTTATTTTCTTGATGCGGTGCCGACAGATTCTTTGAAGGGGGTCCATTTTGGCTGTGTCGGGGAGAAAACGGCGGAAGCATTGCGTCAAAGAGGTATAGAAACAGCATTTGTGCCATCCAGGTATTCCTCCACATACTGGCCGAAGGAATTTGTAGAACAGTTTCCCGATGCCAGAGGAATACTCTTCCCCACATCAGACCTTTCCACCTTTCAGCCCCCCGGCGCATTTAAAGAAAACGGGATTTATTTTCAGAAGCTGGTGGTGTATCGTACGGTATGTGTGGACGTGGCTTTACCGGAAATGTTGTTTCAAGGTGTTGTATTTGCCAGTCCATCCTGTTTCAATTGCTTTGTAGAGAAATGGGGTCTGGATGTGCTCCGGGGGAAAGTGCTGGTGGCCATCGGTGATGTGACGGGGAAAGCAATTTCAGATGCAGGGCTTTCCTGTTCGATTCCAGATCGCTTCACAATGGCTGACGCCATCTGCCATTGCAGAAAGTTACTTGAGAGCTCATAGAGTTTATAATATTTTTTTAAAACGGGAGGATGGAATGAAATTTCCTGAATTGAGAGCGAGACGCTTGCGGAAAAACGGTTTAATTCGCGACATGGTGAGGGAAACAACCTTGTCGGCCAACGACTTTATTTACCCGTTGTTCCTCATTGACGGTGAAAATGTGAAATCCCCTGTATCTTCTATGGAAGGCGTATTCCAGTACTCGGTGGATAGAATAGAAGAAGAAATCAACCAACTATTAGATCTGGGGATAAAATCCGTAATTCTGTTCGGTATCCCGGAGCATAAGGACGAGTTGGGAACGGAGGCCTACGCCGACGATGGAATTATCCAGCGCGGTATCCGACGCATCAAGGAACTGACGGACCAGATCTACGTGATCACCGATGTCTGCATGTGCGAATACACTTCCCACGGCCATTGCGGACTAGTGGAAGATAACGATGTGCATAACGACAAAACCCTGGAACTACTGGCCAGAGAGGCGGTAAGTCATGCGAGGGCCGGTGCGGATATGGTAGCTCCTTCTGACATGATGGATGGCCGTGTCGGGCGAATTCGACGGGCGCTGGACGAAAAGGGTTTTACTGACATCCCCATCATGTCTTACGCGGCAAAATACGCTTCGGCTTTTTATGGTCCGTTCCGGGACGCTGCCCAGTCTCCGCCCCAGTTTGGAGATCGGAAGAGTTACCAGATGGATCCGGCGAACCGGCGCGAAGCAATGAAAGAGGTGATGCTGGATGTGGAAGAAAATGCGGACATTGTCATGGTAAAACCGGCCATGCCGTATCTGGACATCATCAGCGATGTGAAGCAGAAGACCCTGTTGCCGGTGGCGGCGTACAATGTCAGCGGTGAGTATGCCATGGTCAACGCGGCTGCGAAGATGGGCTGGATTGACCGGGAGAATGCCATGATGGAGATGCTGACGTGTATCAAACGGGCAGGTGCTGATCTGATTCTCACCTACTTCGCCAAGGATGCCGCCAAGCTACTGAAATAAGCGGGCACTTCGCGCAGCGCAGAAAAGAGCAGAGAGGAGACTCAACACAAAGACAGAAGGGAGGGAGGGAATTTACCGCAGAGGCGTAGAGAGGGAAGAGGGGGAGGAGCAGAAAGAGAATTTAACACAAAGGACGACAGGCCCATCCCAGCAAGTCACAAATCTGGCACTTTCACTCGCACTTTCTGCCCCCTACTTCAACTCCTACTCATCCCGGAGGGAAGGGGATTCTCTCGCAAAGAACGCCAAGAGCGCAAAGGGAAGACAGGGAGAGTTATCAGCTTAATTGACAGCTTGCGAACCCGCACCGCCGCCAATGGCGGCAGTACGGAACTTGCCCGAAGTAATTCATTTTGAGCAAGCTCAATGCCTCACTTCGGGCAAGTTCCTAATTTCAAAAAACTACGTTTTTCGAAATTGAGGGTTCTATGGCATGAGTTGAAGGCCATGTTGCAATCCCTCCCCCCTCCAGTCAGGGGACGGCAGTCCCAGCCCCGAACTGTCTTGACGGGCCTGCGAAGCAGCCTGGACTTTACTTTCTCGATAGAAAATCTACAATTCCGCAGTCCAAGTTCGGGGAGGGAGTGGGCAACTTGTGTGTCCACGCACCGACCAGCGAACTGGGGAAGAACCTGTGTCGGCCAGATGGTGGTGCTTGCCCCCGAAGCGCCGGAGGAATAGTACATGGGTACATGACGACAAGCGGAGGGCGCGTAAGCCGGCAGATGGTCATGCACGGTTCTTCCAATCGAAAGGAGGGGGTGCGGTGGTAGAAAATTGTTATCTCAGTCGTTCTACATTACATGTCTGTTTGCTGATTCGACCCCCGCAAAGCGGGGCGGTACTGGATCTGATTTGTGCTCATGCTTGCATGGAAGTGCAAATCGGGTTCAGTGCCGGAAAGTGGCACGAATGTGCCACGGGTTGAAGCAGCTCTTGACTCATTGACAGTTATTCTTTTTCTGTTCTCAGGCTGGAGGCGAGCTGGCCGCAGGCACCCTGGATGTCCTGTCCCTTGCTCTTGCGGATGGTGGCGGTAATATTCTTGCTGAAGAGGATCTGTTGAAATGCCTCAATCCGGGCCGGGTCTGACGGGAGATGGCCACAACCGGGGAAGGGATTGAAGGGAATCAGATTGATTTTGTAGCGAAGTTTGTTGAGGAGCCGGGAGAGGTTGGCGGCATCCTTGTCCCGGTCATTGACGTCCCGGATCAGGACGTATTCAAATGTGAACCGTTCCCGGGGAGGAAGAGGATAGCGCCTCAGCTGATCCAGCAGCTCGGACAGGGGATTCCCTTCGGTGACGGGCATGATTTTTTGCCTGGTTCCATCGTCGGAAGCATTGAGAGAGATGGCCAGACGGGGCGGGTTCGGTTCCCGCGCCAGGCGGCGAATGCCGTTGACAATTCCGCAGGTGGACACGGTAATCCGGCGCCGGGATAGATTCAGGCCGTCCCGGTCGGTCAGGATGCTCATGGCCTTCAGAACATTGTCCAGGTTGGCCAACGGTTCTCCCATCCCCATAAAAACGACGTTGAACGCCTGTTTTTCGTTGAGTTCAGCTTGTCGGCGAAGATGGAGTACCTGGCATACGATTTCAGAGGGGGTAAGATTGCGTACGAAGCCCATCCGGGCCGTGTTGCAGAACTCACATCCCATGGCACAACCGACCTGGGAGGAGATGCAAAAGGTTCTTTTCCCTGTTTCCATGGGAATGAGTACGGATTCGATGATGTTGTTGTCATGGAGTGCAAAACCAAACTTAACTGTGCCGTCTGCCGCTTCGTTGCGTTTGACTTCCCGAAGGCTGTTCAACTGCCACTGAACCGTGAGTTTTTCCCGTAGCGATTTTGAAAGATTGGTCATTTCCTGAAAATCCATGACACCGTTCTCGTATACCCATTTCAAAACCTGGCTGGAACGGAATGAGGGGAGTCCCATCTCCTGAAACGCGTCACAAACCTCAGATGGAGAAAGGTCAGTCAGCGTCTTCATTGAGGCGAATCTTCATATTTTTCAGGAAACTATGGTCAAATTGGTTGAATTCAAGCTCTTCTTCATCGATGTCCGGGTTGGCTTCAATGACGATTGACAGGATCATTCCCTTGTTTTTGATTTGTTGAATCAGGCCGGAAATATCCGGATCTGTGGTCAGCTTTTCCGAGAGCAGATCCCCCAGCAGCTCCACCTCACCTTGCAGGTTCTGATTTT